>NZ_JBHZGN010000008.1:0-265852 GCF_049334135.1 Metapseudomonas cellulosilytica
GCGGGCAAGCAGATCGTTTGCGCGGCGATGCGCAAGCTGCTGCACATCGCCTATGGCGTGCTGAAATCGGGTCGGCCATTCGATCCGAAACTGGCCCTTGCCCACTAAGGGGCAAGACGGTATCTACGGCGCCAGGCTCAGAGGCTGCTGCACTTCCATCAGGTACTGCGCCATCTTGCCGCTTTCCCGCAGCTCGGCGAGGCCCCGGTTGAAACGCGCCATCAACTCGGCGTTGCCGGGTACGTCGCGGGAGAGCAGCAGGTGCAGGCTGTCGCTGCGCAGGGGCTGGGGGTGGAAACTCATCCGGGCGCGTTCGGCGGAACTGAACTGGGCGTTGAGCAGGGCGAAGGCAACCACCTTGTCCATCGGGAAGGCGTCCAGGCGGCCGGCCAGGACCATGCGCAGGCCCTGCTCCTCGCCGCTCAGCCGCTGGACCTGGATGTGCCGTTCGCGCTCGGCCTGCTGGAAGGCCGCGCCGTAGTCGTAGCCCAGTGCGCCGCCCAGGCGCAGGCCGGCGAGGTCGGAGACTTGCCGCCAGTCCAGCGGGCGGTCCTTGCGGTGGAAAAAGTAGTAGGCGCTTTCCACTACCGGGTCGCTGATGTAGAAGCGTCGCTCCCGCTCAGGGCTACGCAGCCAGACGGCGGTGCCGGCGCGCTCACCTTGTTCGGCGAGGTGCAGGGCGCGGGCCCAGGGGTAGAACTCCCAGCGCACCTGGACGCCTTCCAGGGCGAAGGCTTCCGCGACTATGCGCGAGGCCACGCCCTGGTGGGGAAGCCTGGCTCCGAGGTAGGGCGCCCACTCGCCGTTGGTCAGGCGCACCTCTTCTGCGCCGGCGAGGCCTTGGCATAGCAGGCAGAACACGAGGAGCAGCACGCGCATGCGGTTCCATCCAGCGACGTCAGGGGATGCCTGAGTCTAGCGCTGGACGGACTGCGCGCAACTCTTACTGGAGCATGCCCATGGCCGCTTCCATGGCGGCGGAGAGGTCCTCGTCGGCCTGCATGTCGACGTTTGGATCGAGGCCGAGCTTGGCGAAGGCGGACACCTGGCTCCAGTCGAGCTGGGTGTAGGGGTGTTCGCTGCCGAGGTAGCTTTGCAGGGTGGCGACCTGGACGATGTCGATGTAGTCGGCGCGTGCGGAATTGCGGCTGAAGTCCAGGTACTGGCCGGGCACGGCGGCGATCGGCTCGGGAAACTCCCAGGTGCGCAGGATGCGGTCGCCGATCAGCGGATGAATGCGCTCGATCACATGGTTGAGGCTGATGGAGTCGGCCAGCAGCTCGTTGTGTTCTTCCGCGTAGGTGAGGATGGGCAGCACGCCGATCTGGTGCACCAGGCCGGCCAGGGTGGCCTGGTCGGGCATCAGGCGGGTGTAGTGGCGGCAGAGCACGTGGCAGATGCCGGCGATCTCGGTGCTCTTGTTCCAGACCTCGCGCATCTTGCGGTCGACCACGTCCGAGGTGGCCTGGAACATCTGTTCCATGGCAAGGCCGGTGGCCAGGTTGCTGGTGTAATTCATGCCCAGCCGGCTGATGGCCATCTGCAGGTCGGTGATTTCCTTGTTGGTGCGCAGCAGCGGGCTGTTCACCACCTTGATGATGCGAGCGGTCAGCGCGGCGTCGTTGCCGATCACCTTGGTCAGGTCCTGGATGCTGGCATTCGGATCCTCGGCGGTTTCGCGCACGCGGAGCGCTACTTCCGGCAGGGTCGGCAGCACCAGCTCATCGTTGTCGATGGCCCGGATCAGATCCTGTTGGACTTTCTCGGCAAGCTTGCTCATTGGATTTCTCGTCGGGGGCCGGCAAGGGCGGGCTAGCGTTGGATTTCCCGGTCGGCGTCCAGGGTATAGGGAAGGCTGAGCAGTCTCAGGGCGGCGCCGTCGGCGGCGCCCAGGTGGATGCGGCCGTCGTTCGCGGCATCTTCCTGCAGCACAGCCAGCAGTTCGCAGCCGTTCGCCGCAGGGGCCGCCAGCACCACTTCGCCCACGGAACTCTGATGCACCGGGGAAAAGAGTTCGAGGCCGGCCTGGGGGACCTCGCCTTCGGCCAGCGCCAGGCGGTAGAGGCGGCGCTTGAGCTTGCCCAGGTACTGCATGCGGGCGACGATTTCCTGGCCGGTGTAGCAGCCTTTCTTGAAGCTGACGCCGCCCAGGGCCTGGAGGTTGATCATCTGGGGAATGAACAGCTCGCGGGTGGCGCCGAAGACCTGGCCGATACCGGCGCGTACCTGAGCCAACAGCCAGGCGTCCAGCGCTGCCACAGGCAATTGGGCGGCAAGGCGCGATTCGATCGTCGAGGCCTCGGAACGGGGAACCCAGAGTTCGGCGCGGCCATCGGCAAGACGCAGGGCGATCAGTCGGCCGTCACGGGCGACGCTGTCGGCGGTCTGCGGCAGGTCCAGTCCCAGGGACAGCAGGGCGCCATCGCCCTGGCTGAGGCCGAAACGCGCCCAGTCGGCGCTTTCATCGGCCAGGGTGGACTTGGAGAAGACGGCGTATTTCTTGAGGTCGGCCAACTGGGCCTCGACCAGGTCGCCGGACATGGCCAGGAGCAGTCCGTCGCCTTCCTGGATGATGCGGAAGCTGGAGATCATCCGGCCCTTGGGCGTGCAACGGGCGCCCAGGCTGCTGGTGGCCTGGTCCAGGTAGTTGAGGTTGCAGGTCAGCTGGCCCTGAAGGAATTTCGCGGCATCCACGCCGCGGACGGCGAGCAGGCCTTCATGGGTGAGCGGACAGAAGAATGCTGAATCGGCCATTGCGGATCGCCGGAAAAAAGTCTGGGGCGCCATCATAGAGTCCTGCTGGTGGCTTGTCAGCGGGTGCCCGGGGCGGCGGCTGTGGTTATAATGCCCGCCTCTTCCCTGGAGGCGCTGTGATGGCCGACGCAATTGAACTCAACCGACTCTTCTGGCACAGCCGTCGCGGCATGCTCGAACTGGATGTGCTCCTGGTGCCCTTCGTGAAGGAGGTCTATCCGGACCTCGATGCCGAGGACCAGGCCCGCTATCGCAAGCTGCTGGAATGCGAGGATCAGGACATGTTCGGCTGGTTCATGCAGCGCGGCGAGCCGGAAGATGCCGACCTGCGACGCATGGTTCGCATGATCCTGGACCGTGTCCAGCCCAAGTAACGCCTTCGAATGCCACTGGCGCCCGTCGCGGCGCCTGCTGGTCCTCTACCTGACCCTGTGGTTCCTGGCCGTCCTGGCCCTGTCGGTGGCGCAGCTTCCCCTCGGCGCACGGCTGGCCGGCCTGCTCGCCTGCGTGCTTCATGCGCTCGGGTGCCTGCCCAGGCAGATTCTGCTGACTTCTCCCAAGGCATTTACCGGCTTGCGCCTGGATGGTGACGGCTGGCAGTTGTGGCGCGAGTCCGACGGTTGGCAGCCGGTGCAATTGCGCCCGGACAGCCTGGCCTTGCCGCAGGCGGTCATCCTGCGCTTCCGTCTTTCGGGAGAGCGGTGGGCGAGAGGGCTGTGCATTCCGGCGGACGCCCTGGAACAGGAGCAGCACCGCCGGTTGCGCGTGAGGCTGGGGTTCAGTCGCCGAAGGTGGGCGGCACCAGAATAGTGTCCTTGGCTTCGGGCAGCAGGTCCGGGTAGTCCAGGGTGTAGTGCAGTCCGCGGCTTTCGTGGCGTTGCATGGCCGAACGAATCATCAGCTCCGCGACCAGCGCCAGGTTGCGCAGTTCGATCAGGTCGCGACTGACCTTGTAATTACTGTAGAACTCGTCGATCTCGCTCAGCAGCAGGCGTACCCGGTGCTGGGCGCGCTGCAGGCGCTTGCTGGTGCGCACGATGCCCACGTAGTCCCACATGAAGCGGCGCAATTCGTCCCAGTTGTGGGCGATGATCACGTCCTCGTCCGAGTCGGTCACCTGGCTGGCGTCCCAGGTGGGCAGGTTGATGGGCATCGACACCTGGTTCAGCTGGCTGAGCATGTGCTCCGCTGCCGAGCGGCCATAAACGAAGCATTCCAGCAGCGAGTTGCTGGCCATGCGATTGGCGCCGTGCAGGCCGGTGAAGCTGGTTTCGCCGATGGCATAGAGGCCAGGTATGTCGGTGCAGCCGTGCCGGTCCACCACCACGCCGCCGCAGGTGTAGTGCGCCGCCGGTACCACCGGGATGGGCTCGCGGGTGATGTCGATGCCGAAGTCCAGGCAGCGCTCGTAGACCGTGGGGAAATGGCTCTTCACGAACTCGGCGGGCTTGTGGCTGATATCCAGGTAGACGCAGTCGACGCCCAGACGCTTCATCTCGTGGTCGATGGCGCGGGCTACCACATCGCGCGGGGCCAGTTCGGCGCGCGGGTGGAAGCGTTGCATGAAGCGCTCGCCGTTGGGCAGCCTGAGCAGGCCGCCTTCGCCCCTTACCGCTTCGGTGATCAGGAAACTCTTGGCCTGCGGGTGGTAGAGGCAGGTGGGGTGGAACTGGTTGAACTCCAGGTTGCCCACCCGGCAGCCGGCGCGCCAGGCCATGGCGATACCGTCGCCACAGGCGCTGTCGGGGTTGCTGGTATAGAGGTAGACCTTGGCCGCGCCGCCCGAGGCGAGCACGGTGAAGCGCGCATGAAAGGTGTCCACCTCGCCGGTGTTGCGATTCAGCACATAGGCGCCCAGGCAGCGCTGGCCCTTGCGGCCGAGCTTGCGCTCGGTGATCAGGTCGACCGCCACCCGCTGCTCGAGCAGCTGGATATTCGGCCGCTTCTTCGCCTGTTCCAGGAGGGTGTTGAAGATCGCGGCCCCGGTAGCGTCGGCGGCATGGATGATGCGCCGGTGGCTGTGGCCGCCCTCACGGGTGAGGTGGAATTCGAAGCCGCCGTCTTCGCGGCCGTTCTCGTCGTCGCGGGTGAAAGGCACGCCCTGGTCGATCAGCCATTGGATGGCCGCGCGGCTGTGTTCTACCGTGAAACGTACGGCGTCCTCGCGGCACAGACCGGCGCCGGCAACGAGGGTGTCCTCGACATGGGAATCGACCGTATCGGTGTCGTCCAGCACCGCGGCCACGCCGCCCTGGGCCCAGAAGGTCGAACCATTGCTGAGGTCGGCCTTGCTCAGTACGACTATGTTGAGGTGCGAGGGCAGGGTGAGGGCCAGGGTCAGGCCAGCGGCGCCGCTGCCGATGACCAGTACGTCATGCTGGAGATGTTGGCTCATGTCGGTTCCCGCAAAAAGAGCGGCGGCTAGTATATAGCCGGGGTGGGCGGCACAATAGCTCGCTTATGACCATGTATGGTGCCAGGGAACTTTTTTAGTCGCTCAGGTTCCATTCAGGGTCACCATTTTGAAGAGACGCTGCTTGCTTACGATGCAACGAATGCACATCAAATGTGCAACCCGGATGCCTGTAGATCAAGCGATACATATTCGGCGCAGCATGGCCGCGGGTCGTGCTGCGTCATTCCGTGCAGGTAAAAAAACTATCTGCAGGAAGCTTGCTTGGAGGGGAGAACTTTTGCGCAACGCCCGAGTCTATTTTGGCAAGCCGATCCACTGGCTGGCGCGACACCCCTTCGAGATCGACGAGGAGTGTTCATGCTAACCCAGGAACAGGATCAGCAGCTGGTCGAACGGGTGCAGCGGGGCGACAAGCGGGCTTTCGATCTGCTGGTGTTGAAGTACCAGCACAAGATCCTCGGGCTGATCGTGCGTTTCGTGCATGACGCCCAGGAAGCTCAGGATGTGGCTCAGGAAGCCTTTATCAAGGCTTACCGCGCACTCGGGAATTTTCGCGGTGACAGCGCCTTTTATACGTGGCTGTACCGCATCGCCATCAATACGGCGAAAAACCATCTGGTGGCGCGTGGAAGACGCCCGCCGGACAGTGATGTAAGTGCAGAGGACGCCGAGTTCTATGACGGCGACCACGCTCTCAAGGATATCGAGTCGCCCGAGCGAGCCCTGCTTCGCGACGAGATCGAGGCCACAGTGCACCGGAGCATCCAGCAGTTGCCCGAGGATCTGCGCACGGCATTGACCCTGCGCGAGTTCGACGGCCTTAGTTACGAAGACATTGCGAGTGTCATGCAGTGTCCGGTCGGTACTGTGCGATCCCGCATCTTTCGGGCGCGGGAAGCCATCGATAAAGCCTTGCAACCTTTGTTGCATGGAACCTGAGACAGCGGCGACAGCCAAGAGGGGAACCGCCATGAGTCGTGAAGCTTTGCAGGAATCGCTGTCCGCGGTGATGGATAACGAGGCGGACGAACTGGAGCTGCGTCGAGTTCTCGCCGCCAGCGAAGATCAAGAATTGCGGGCTACCTGGTCGCGTTACCAGATTGCCCGTGCCGTGATGCACAAGGAGCTGCTGGAGCCGCGCCTTGACATCGCCGCGGCGGTTTCGGCCGCCCTGGCCGAGGAAGCGGCGCCGCCGGCCAAGGCCGTGCCGGGTCCGTGGCGCAACCTGGGCCGCCTGGCCGTTGCCGCTTCGGTTACCCTGGCCGTGCTGGCCGGCGTGCGCCTGTATAACCAGGACGAGGTCGCAGGCACCCAGCAACTGGCGCAACAGCAGGCCGCCCAACCGGCGATGGTGATGCCGCAGGCGCAGCAAGGTGCCGTCCTGGCTGGCTATAGTGAAGATGGCCAGCAGGCGCAGCAGCCGATCGGTGCGACCCAGTCGTCTTCCGGTTGGCACGAGAAACGCTTGCCGGCCTACCTGCGGCAACATGCCCAGCAGGCCGCGATGAGCGGTAGCGACAGCGCTCTGCCCTACGCTCGCGCCGCCAGTCTGGAGAGCCGCTGAGGAGGAACATGCGCGCACTTCCGGTATTCATCTTGCTTGGCGGCTGGCTGACTCAATCAGCCCATGCCGCCGACGCTCAGGACTGGCTGCAGCGCCTCGCTGACGTGGAGCAGCGCCAGAATTTCCAGGGAACGTTCGTTTACGAACGAAATGGGAGTTTCTCCACTCACCAGGTCTGGCACCAGGTCCAGCAGGGTGGGGAAGTGCGCGAGCGTCTTTTGCAGCTCGATGGTCCGGCGCAGGAAGTGGTGCGTGTCAATGGACGCATCCAGTGCGTGAGTGGCTCCCTTTCCGATCAGATGGCCGATGGTCAGGTATGGCCTGCCCGCGCACTCGACGCCAAGCAGCTCTCCGAATGGTATGACCTGCGTCTGGCGGGCGAGTCCCGCGTCGCTGGCCGGCCGGCCGTGGTCCTGACCCTGGCGCCCCGCGATCAGCACCGTTACGGTTTTGAGTTGCATCTGGACCGGGATACCGGCCTGCCGCTCAAGTCGCTGCTGCTCAGCGACAAGGGTCAGTTGCTGGAACGATTCCAGTTCACCCGCATCGACACCGCGGGCACCCCGGCCGACCCCGACCTGCAGCCGAGTTCGGCTTGCAAGGCGGTACGGGTCAGCGAGGCGCAGAGCGACAAGCCCGCTCATTGGCGTTCCGAATGGCTGCCGCCGGGCTTCAGCCTGACCAGTACGCAGGAACGCCGTAGTCCTGCTTCTTCCGACGCCGTGTCGAGCCTGCTCTACAGCGATGGCCTGGCGCGATTCTCGGTGTTTCTCGAGCCCCTGCACGGTGCTGTGGTGGAAGACGCCCGCAGCCAACTGGGGCCCACGGTCATGGTCTCCAAGCGGGTCAGCACGAAGGATGGCGATGTGATGGTCACGGTGGTCGGCGAGATCCCCCTGGGGACGGCCGAGCGGGTGGCCCTGTCCATGCGAGCTGCGGAGGCCTCGGCCACGCAATGATCTTCGCTACAGGACCTACTACCTTTTCAAGGCGCGGGAGCCGCGGCTCCGGCCTTGCCTTTTTCACGATGTTCCACCGGGCCTGGGGCTGACGCTCCAGGCTCGTTTTTGCTTTTGTGTTTCTGTTTTGCTCGCAGGGCCGGGTGGCCCGGCGAGTTCATACCACTCGTTATGCGACGGGAGCTGTATGTCGATGCTTAACCTCAAATCCTGCATGACCGCCTTGGCAGCCCTGCTGCTGCTTGGTCAAACCCTCGTGGCCCGTGCCGAACTGCCGGACTTTACGCCCCTGGTCGAAGAGGCGTCCCCGGCGGTGGTCAACATCAGCACCCGGCAGAAGCTGCCCCAACGCGCCGCCGGTGCCCAGGCGATGCCCGACCTGGAAGGGCTGCCGCCCATGCTGCGTGAGTTCTTCGAGCGCAATATGCCGCAGGTGCCGCGCAATCCCCAGGGTGGCCGCCAGCGCGAGGCCCAGTCCCTCGGTTCCGGCTTCATCATTTCCAAGGACGGCTATGTCCTGACCAACAACCATGTGGTGGCCGACGCTGATGAAATCATCGTGCGCCTGTCCGACCGCAGCGAGCTGGAGGCCAAGCTGATCGGCGCCGATCCGCGCACCGATGTGGCCCTGCTCAAGGTACAGGGCAAGGATCTGCCGACCGTGAAGATCGGCAAGTCCGACGATCTCAAAGTGGGCGGCTGGGTGCTGGCCATCGGCTCGCCCTTCGGTTTCGACCACTCGGTGACCGCCGGTATCGTCAGCGCCAAGGGCCGCAGCCTGCCGAACGAGAACTATGTCCCCTTCATCCAGACCGACGTGGCCATCAACCCGGGTAACTCCGGCGGCCCGCTGTTCAACCTGGATGGCGAGGTCGTCGGCATCAACTCGCAGATTTTCACCCGCTCGGGCGGCTTCATGGGCCTGTCCTTCGCCATCCCGATCGACGTGGCCATGACCGTGGCCGACCAGCTCAAGACCGAAGGCAAGGTCAGCCGCGGCTGGCTGGGCGTGGTGATCCAGGAAGTGAACAAGGACCTGGCCGAATCCTTTGGCCTGGACAAGCCTGCCGGCGCACTGGTGGCCCAGGTCCAGGAAGGCGGACCGGCGGCCAAGGGCGGCTTGCAGGTGGGGGACGTCATTCTCAGCATGAACGGCCAGCCGATCGTGGTCTCCGCCGACCTGCCGCACCTGGTGGGCAATCTCAAGCCGGGCAGCAAGATCAGCCTCGAAGTGGTCCGCGGCGGCAGTCGCAAGACTCTCGACATGGCCATCGGCGCCCTGCCGGAGGACGGCGACGAGATGGCTGCCGCCGCCGGTGATGGCGTCGAGCGCAGCAGCAACCGCCTCGGGGTCAGCGTGGTCGAGCTGACCGACGAGCAGAAAAAGGCCCTGGACATCCAGGGTGGCGTAGTGATCAAGGACGTGCTGGAGGGCCCGGCGGCCATGATGGGCCTGCGTCCGGGCGACGTGATCACCCACCTGAACAACCAGGCGATCACCTCCGCGAAGGCCTTCACCCAGGTCGCCAAGGAGCTGCCGAAGAACCGTTCGGTGTCCATGCGTGTGCTGCGCCAGGGGCGCGCCAGCTTCATTACCTTCAAACTGGCCGAGTAAAGCGGTTCCAGTACGAAAAGGGCGGCCAATGGCCGCCCTTTTTCGTTTCTGCCGTCCGCCGCATGGGCGTGACGGGCTGGCCGCCGATCAGGTAAACTCCCCCGCTATTTTTCGGCGAGCAAGCCTGCTCGCGGCTTTTTCGAGTGTTCATCCGTGAGTGACCTGAGTCATATCCGCAATTTCTCCATCATCGCCCACATCGACCATGGCAAGTCGACCCTGGCAGACCGCTTCATCCAGATGTGCGGCGGCCTGTCCGACCGCGAGATGGAGGCCCAGGTGCTGGATTCCATGGACCTGGAGCGCGAGCGTGGCATCACCATCAAGGCACACAGCGTCACCCTGCACTACAAGGCGCAGAGCGGTAAGACCTATCAGCTGAACTTCATCGACACCCCCGGCCACGTGGACTTCACCTACGAAGTCAGCCGTTCCCTGGCGGCCTGCGAAGGTGCGTTGCTGGTGGTGGACGCCGGCCAGGGCGTGGAAGCCCAGTCCGTGGCCAACTGCTACACCGCCATCGAGCAGGGCCTCGAGGTCATGCCGGTGCTGAACAAGATGGACCTGCCCCAGGCCGAGCCGGAGCGGGTCAAGGACGAGATCGAGCACATCATCGGCATCGACGCCACCGACGCCGTGCCCTGCAGCGCCAAGAGCGGCATGGGTGTGATCGACGTGCTGGAGCGCCTGGTCGAAGTGATCCCGGCGCCGGAAGGCGAGATCGAGGCACCGCTGCAGGCCCTGATCATCGACTCCTGGTTCGACAACTACCTGGGCGTGGTCTCGCTGGTGCGGGTCAAGCACGGCCGGGTGAAGAAGGGCGACAAGATCCTGGTGAAATCCACCGGCAAGATCCACCAGGTGGACAGCGTCGGCGTATTCACCCCGAAACACACCGAGATGGCCGACCTCAAGGCTGGCGAAGTGGGCTTCATCATCGCCGGCATCAAGGACATTCACGGCGCCCCGGTGGGCGACACCCTGACCCTGTCCAACACGCCGGACGTGGACGTGCTGCCGGGCTTCCAGCGCATCAAGCCGCAGGTCTACGCCGGCCTGTTCCCGGTCAGCTCCGATGACTTCGAGGACTTCCGCGAAGCCCTGCAGAAGCTGACCCTGAACGACGCCGCCCTGCAGTACGAGCCGGAAAGCTCCGAGGCCCTGGGCTTCGGCTTCCGCATCGGCTTCCTCGGCATGCTGCACATGGAGATCATCCAGGAGCGCCTGGAGCGCGAATACGACCTGGACCTGATCACCACCGCACCCACCGTGGTCTTCGAGATCGTGCAGAAGAACGGCGAGACGATATACGTCGACAACCCGTCCAAGCTGCCCGACCTCGCGTCCATCGCCGAGATGCGCGAACCCATCGTGCGCGCCAACATCCTGGTACCCCAGGAACACCTCGGCAACGTCATTACCCTGTGCATCGAGAAGCGTGGCGTCCAGCGCGACATGCAATTCCTCAGCTCCCAGGTTCAGGTTTGCTACGACCTGCCGATGAACGAAGTGGTGCTGGACTTCTTCGACCGCCTGAAGTCGGTAAGTCGTGGCTATGCGTCGCTGGATTACAGCTTCGATCGTTTCGAACCGGCTAATCTGGTGAAGCTGGACGTACTGATCAACGGCGAGAAGGTCGATGCACTGGCACTCATCGTGCATCGCGATCAGGCCCACTACAAAGGCCGCGCGTTGACCGAGAAGATGAAGGAACTGATCCCGCGTCAGATGTTCGACGTGGCGATCCAGGCGGCGATCGGTGGACAGATCGTTGCACGTACTACCGTAAAGGCGCTCAGGAAGAACGTTCTGGCCAAGTGCTACGGCGGCGACGTCAGCCGTAAGAAAAAGCTGCTGGAGAAGCAGAAGGCCGGTAAGAAAAGGATGAAGCAGGTCGGCAGCGTGGAAATCCCGCAGGAAGCCTTCCTCGCTGTGCTCAAAGTGGATAGCTAGGGTCTATGTCGATCAATTTCCCGCTGTTGTTGGTTATCGCCGTGGCTGTCTGCGGCGTGCTCGCGCTTGTCGATCTGGTTCTGCTGGCCCCGCGCCGGCGCTCCGCGATTGCCGCCTATGAGGGGCAAGTCAGCGAGCCCGACCCGGAAGTGCTCGACAAGCTGAACAAGGAACCGCTGCTGGTCGAGTATGGGAAGTCCTTCTTCCCGGTCCTGGCCATCGTGCTGATACTGCGCTCGTTCCTGGTGGAACCCTTCCAGATTCCCTCCGGCTCCATGAAGCCGACCCTGGAAGTGGGTGATTTCATCCTGGTCAACAAGTTCGCCTATGGCATCCGCCTGCCGGTGCTGGACAACAAGGTGATCGAGGTCGGTGATCCGCAGCGCGGCGATGTCATGGTGTTCCGCTACCCCAGCGACCCGAACATCAACTACATCAAACGCGTGATCGGCCTGCCGGGCGACCGCATCGCCTACAGCAGCGACAAGCACCTGACCATCAATGGTCAGCCGGTAGCCGAGAAGCTGCTGGGCGAGGAGCCGGGCACCCTGGGCAGTGCCATGCTCTACCAGGAGAAGCTGGGCGAGGCCGAGCACCTGATCCGCAAGGAAATGAAGCGCTACCGCATGGAGCCGGGTCGCGAGTGGGTGATACCCCAGGGGCACTACTTCATGATGGGCGACAACCGCGACAACTCCAACGACAGTCGCTACTGGAACGATCCGCGCATCCCCAGGGAACTGCTCGGCATGGTTCCGGACCGCAACATCGTCGGCAAGGCCTTCGCGGTCTGGATGAGCTGGCCCGATCCCAAGATGCGTAACCTGCCAAATTTCTCCCGAGTGGGCCTGATTCACTGATTTCCCGCTCGCCATCGCGGTTTTGCGGCGTTGTTCATGACAGCGCCGCAAGCGCTATATAGTCTTGCTTGCGGGCCATTCGGCCTCCATAAAAACACAGACATTGAGGTCGATCATGACGTTCGCGCGTAAGCAGAAGGGTATGTCGGTACTGGGCTGGCTGCTGGTCCTGGCCGTAGTGGCTTTCCTGGCCAGCACCGCCTTCAAGATCATTCCGCATTACCTCGATTACTTCTCCCTGGAGAAGATCATCAGCTCGGTGGAAACCGAGAAAGCCCTGGAGATCAGGACCATCCCCGATTTCTACAGCCATGTCAGCAAGGGCATGCAGGTCAACGGCATTCGTGACCTGGACCTGGACAAGGCACTGAAGGTGACCCTGGAAAACAACGAGTTCCAGGCTCACCTCAAATATGAAAAACGCGAGCCCCTGGTCGAGAACCTCGATCTGGTGGTGCGCTTCGACAAAGAATTCCGTGTGCGAGTCCAGTGAGCGTATCCCTCAGCCGTCTCGAGCGTAAGCTCGGCTATACCTTCAAGGACCAGAGTCTGATGACCCTGGCCCTGACCCACCGCAGTTTCGCGGGGCGTAACAACGAGCGCCTCGAATTCCTCGGCGATGCCATCCTCAATTTCGTCGCCGGCGAGGCGCTGTTCGAGCGTTTCCCCCAGGCTCGCGAAGGCCAGCTTTCGCGCCTGCGTGCGCGACTGGTGAAGGGTGAGACCCTGGCCCTGCTGGCCCGTGGCTTCGAACTGGGCGAGTACCTGCGACTGGGTTCGGGCGAACTGAAGAGCGGCGGGTTTCGTCGCGAGTCGATTCTCGCCGACGCATTGGAAGCGCTGATCGGCGCGATCTACCTGGATACAGGCATGGAGGCTGCGCGCGAGCGCGTCCTCGCCTGGCTGGCCAACGAACTCGAAGGCCTGACCCTGGTGGATACCAACAAGGATCCCAAGACCCGCCTGCAGGAGTTCCTGCAGTCCCGGGCCTGCGAATTGCCACGTTATGAAGTGGTGGATATCCAGGGTGAACCGCACTGCCGTACGTTCTTCGTCGAGTGCCAGGTCACCCTGCTGAATGACAAGACCCAGGGCCAGGGCGCGAGCCGCCGTATCGCCGAACAGGTGGCTGCCGCCGCCGCCCTGGTCGCCCTTGGTGTGGAGAATGGCAATGACTGATATCGATACCCCCCGCTGCGGCTACGTCGCCATCGTCGGCCGCCCCAATGTGGGCAAGTCGACGCTGCTCAACCACATCCTCGGGCAGAAGCTGGCGATCACCTCGCGCAAGCCGCAGACCACCCGCCACAACATGCTCGGCATCAAGACCGAGAACAATGTGCAGGCGATCTACGTGGACACCCCCGGCCTGCACAAGAAAAGCGACAAGGCGCTGAACCGCTACATGAACCGCAGCGCCTCGGCCGCCCTGAAGGACGTGGACGTGGTGGTCTTCGTGGTTGACCGCAATCGCTGGACCGAGGAAGACCAACTGGTGCTGGAGCGCGTGCAGTACGTGCAGGGGCCGGTGCTGATCGCCGTCAACAAGGCCGATCGCCTTGATGACAAGGCCGAGCTGATTCCGCACCTGGCCTGGCTCCAGGAGCAGTTGCCGACGGCCGAAGTGGTGCCCATCTCCGCCCTGCAGGGGCTCAATCTGGACACCCTGGAGCGCCTGGTGGCCGAACGCCTGCCGGAAGGCGATCACTTCTTCCCGGAAGACCAGATCACCGACCGCAGCAGCCGCTTCCTCGCCGCCGAGCTGGTGCGCGAGAAGATCATGCGCCAGCTGGGCGCCGAGCTGCCCTACCAGATCACCGTGGAGATCGAAGAGTTCAAGCAGGAAGGCCACGTCCTGCACATCCACGCCCTGATCCTGGTGGAGCGCGACGGCCAGAAGAAGATCATCATCGGCGACGGCGGTGAACGCATCAAACGCATCGGCCAGGACGCGCGCAAGGACATGGAAACCATGTTCGACTCCAAGGTCATGCTCAACCTCTGGGTGAAGGTGAAGGGCGGCTGGTCCGATGACGAGCGTGCCCTGCGTTCCCTGGGCTACAACGACCTCTGAGCCTGTCCATGATCGGCGCGGTGCTGCCGGCGTTCGTCCTGCACAGCAGGGCCTATCGGGAAAGCAGCGCGCTGGTCGACTTCTTCACCCCCGAAGGCCGCCTGCGCGCCGTGTTGCGTGGCGCCCGCGGCAGGGCCGGCACCCTGGCGCGCCCCTTCCTGCCCCTCGAAGTCGAGTTCCGCGGCCGCGGCGAGCTGAAGAACGTGGTCCGCCTGGAAACTATCGGCATCCCCAATCTGCTGGCGGGCGAAGCACTGTTCAGCGGCCTCTACCTCAACGAACTGCTGGTCCGCCTGCTGCCCGCCGAAGACCCGCAGCCGGCGCTGTTCGATCACTATGCCGCGACGCTCCAGGCACTGGCGGCCAATCGTCCGCTGGAGCCGCTGCTGCGTGCATTCGAATGGCGCCTGCTGGATGAGCTGGGCTATGGTTTCGCCCTGGATACGGACCTGACCGGGCAACCCATCGCCGCCGACGGCATCTACCGCCTCGTGCCCGATGCCGGGCTGGAGCCGGTGGGGCAATTGCAGCCCGGCCTGTTCCAGGGCCGCGAACTCCTCGCCCTGGCCGAAGCCGACTGGAGCGCGCCGGGCGCCCTTGGCGCAGCCAAGCGCCTCATGCGTCAGGCCCTGGCACCACACCTGGGCGGCCGGCCGCTGGTCAGCCGCGAGCTTTTCATGACGATCAAGGAACCTCCCCGTGACTGAAGCCAACCGCGTACTTCTCGGTGTCAACATCGACCACGTCGCCACCCTCCGCCAGGCCCGAGGTACCCGCTACCCCGACCCGGTGAAGGCCGCCCTGGACGCGGAGGAAGCCGGTGCCGATGGCATCACCGTGCATCTGCGCGAGGACCGCCGGCACATCCAGGAGCGCGATGTGCGCCTGCTCAAGGAGGTGCTGCAGACCCGGATGAACTTCGAGATGGGCGTGACCGAGGAAATGATGGCCTTCGCCGAGGAGATTCGCCCGGCACACGTCTGCCTGGTACCGGAAACCCGCCAGGAACTGACCACTGAAGGCGGCCTCGACGTTGCCGGTCAGGAAGCGCGAATCAAGGCCGCGGTGGAGCGCCTGGCCAAGGTGGGGAGCGAGGTTTCGCTGTTCATCGACGCCGACGCCGCGCAGATCGAGGCGGCCCATCGCGTCGGCGCTCCGGCTATCGAGCTGCATACCGGCCGTTATGCGGACGCCCACACCCCGGAGGAGGCTGCCCGCGAACTGCAGCGTATCGAGGAGGGCGTCGCCCTGGGCCTGAAGCTCGGCCTGATCGTCAATGCCGGCCACGGCCTGCACTACCACAATGTCGAGCCGGTGGCGGCGATTCCCGGCATCAACGAGCTGAACATCGGCCACGCCCTGGTCGCCCACGCGCTGTTCGTCGGCTTCAAGCAGGCGGTGGTGGAGATGAAGCAGCTGATCGTTTCGGCCGCCGCCAAGGGCTGAGAAGGGCAGGCCTTCGGCCTGCTTGGCGAATGAATTCGCCCCTACAAGGGTTTCGTGCATTTCCTGTAGGGGCGAATTCATTCGCCATGGACCGCGAAGCGGTCCCGAACGTGCTCAGGGCTTGCGGGCGATCAATACGGCCCGGGCCGGCGCCGGCAGGCCCTCGATGGTACGGCTGTGGTCGGCAGGATCGAGGAATTCCGGCAGGGACTGGAAGCGCATCCATTCGGTGCTGCGCTGTTCCTCGACGCTGGTGTAGCTGACGTCCACGCAGCGGATATCCACATAGCCCGCGCGGCGCAGCCAGAGTTCCAGGGCCGGCACTGAGGGCAGGAACCAGACATTGCGCATCTGCGCGTAGCGGTCCTCGGGCACCAGCACCTGCTGGGCGTCGCCTTCTACCACCAGCGTTTCCAGCACCAGTTCGCCGCCGCGGCGCAGGCAGTCCTTGAGATCGAAGAGATGGTCGATGGGCGAGCGGCGATGGTAAAGCACACCCATGGAGAACACGGTGTCGAAGCCTTCCAGCTTGGCTGGCAGTTCTTCCAATGCCAGGGGCAGATGCCAGGCCGGCAGATCGGGCAGGAAGCGCTTCATGGCCAGGAACTGGCAGAAGAACAGCCAGTTGGGGTCAATGCCCACCACGCTGTCGGCGCCGGCACCGAGCATGCGCCACTGGTAGTAGCCGTTGCCGCAGCCCACATCCAGCACGCGGCGGCCACGCAGGTCGAGGTGGGGGGCCACCCGCGACCATTTCCAGTCCGAACGCCATTCGGTGTCGACCTGTACGCCGAACAGCTCGAAAGGGCCCTTGCGCCACGGAATCAGCCCCTGCAGGGCGGCCTTCAGCGCCGCGCGGGTGGCGTCGTCGCAGGGGCCATCCAGCAGGAAACGCTGGGTCAGTTCCACCTGCTGCGGTTGCAGAGGGGGCAGGGCGTTGACCGCAGCGCTCCAGCGCTCCAGGTCGCCATGGCCGAGCGCCAGCTTGGTGTCCAGTTGTCCGGGCAGGTCGGCCGCCCAATCCTGCAGGGGGGTGCCCGCCAGCGCTTGCTGCAGGGCGTCGAGGTCCAGCGTACGAATCATGGCAGGGCGATCAGCGAGGCGAAATTGAGGCACTGGAACCAGGGCACCACCTTGGAGTAACCGGCCGCCAACAGGCGTTCGCGGTGTTCTTCCAGGCTGTCGGGCTGCATGACGTTCTCCAGGGCGCTGCGTTTCTGGGCGATTTCCAGCTCGCTGTAGCCGTTGGCGCGCTTGAAGGCGATGTGCAGGTCGGTGAGCAGTTGGTGCTCTTCGGCGTCCTCGAAGCGCAGCTTCTCCGAGAGGATCAGGGCGCCACCCGGCAGCAGCGCCTGGCGGATGCGGCTGAGCAGCCCGGTGCGGTGTTCGCGGGGCACGAACTGCAGGGTGAAATTCATTGCCACCAGGGAGCAGGGCTGGAAGTCCAGGGCGAGGATGTCGGCCTCGATCACCTCCACTGGCAGCAGTTCCTGGAACATGGCGTCCTGGGCGTGCAGGTACTCGCGGCAGCGTTCCACCATGGCGTTGGAGTTATCCACAGCGATCACCCGACAGCCGTCGGTCTTCACATGGCGGCGCAGGGCCTGGGTCACGGCACCGAGTGAGCTGCCGAGGTCATAGAGCGGAGTGCCGGCCTGGGCGAACTGGGCGGCCAGCACGCCAATGTTCTCGACGATAGTGGGGTAGCCCGGCACCGAGCGCTTGATCATGTCCGGGAACACCCGGACCACGTCCTCGTTGAAGGCGAAGTCGGCGACTTGGGCCTGGGGATTGGCGTAGATGCGATCGGGACTTTCGGTCACGGGCCGGTACCAGCAAGGGAAAAGGCCGGCATTCTAACGGACTGGGCGACGCGGCCAAACCTCCCTTACTTCAGCTGATCGGAAAAGAACTCGCCCGCGCCCTGCAGCGGCCCAAGCGGGTTGCGCTTGACCTCGAAGCGGCGGATGTTCGGCTCGCCATTGCTCACCTTGTGCACCACCACGTCGTCCACCAGTACGAACACCGCGCGGAAGGTCCAGCCCTGGAGCTCGCGGTTCTTGCGGAAGTTGAAGACGTCGGCCCAGAAACTGCCGACCCGCTGGGTATCGGTCTTGGTGAACTCGAAGGCATAGCCGATGCAGCGATCCTTGGCTTCCAGGCATTTCATCAGGCCGTCGGGGAGGTAGTCGATGGGCACGTTGGGCTGCACGAACATCAGGCGCACGTCGATAAAGGAGAGCATCTTGCCGTTGCCCTGGATCAGCGGGTCGAAGCCCAGGGAAAACAGTTCCGGGCGGGTTGTCTTGCCCGGTATGGCCTGGGAATAGCGGATCTCCGCATCGGTATAGTCCCGAAATGGTGACAGCACTTCGGCACGCTCGCTGGGCAGCAGGCTACCGCAACCCGAGAGAAGAGCTGTACAGCACAGCAAGCTCCACAGTTGTACGAGGCTGCCCATCGCACGCTCCCTAGTTTGAGTATCCGCCTAATTGCTATAGCCGATTTCCCGGGAGGGTGCCGATGGATTTTTCCGGAATGAGGTGGCGCGCGGAAATGCCATGGCGGACGTAGCGCTGCCCCACTGGCCGAGCCCGAAACCGACGATGATGAAGTAACTCGCGCCATTGACGGGGGGTACGAAAGGGGCGATGCCGATCAGGCTGTCGGGCAATACCACGAGCGCCGCTCCACCCGTCGCCATCAGCGCCGACTGGCGGTCGGAGCCGATTCCCGGGCGGGCGAGGGCGCGTCAGGGCAGGGTGAAGGTGGTACCGCCACAGGCAGTCACCACCCGTAACGCCAGGCGGCTGATGCCTGCGGCGCGGGCAATTGGCGCTATTTGACGCTGACCTGGCAGTCGAAGCTCTCGGCAGGCGCAACGCCGGCTTCCCAGGGGCGCTGGTAGTCCAGGTGCAGGCGGCCCTCGCCGGGCTGGCTGGCCTTGAAACGCCAGGTGGACTGGCCGGCGCTGCCCACCAGGCCGGCGTCTTCCGGTGTCGAGTAGACTTCCGGGCCAAGGCTCTGCAGCACATTGGTCGCGGCGTCGCGTACCACCCAGCGGAATCCGGTGGTGGGGTTGCTGGGCAGAGTCAGTACCAGGGGTTGGCCCTGTTCGAGGGACAGCGGGCAATCATCCTGCTGGTCCTGGACCACCACCGGGCCGGTCTGCTGCTGGGCGCAGGCGGCGAGCAGGGCGAGGCCCAGGGGCAACAGCAGGCGAGGGGAGGGGGCGAATGACATCGGCGACTCCGTCGGTCAGGGGCGGGGCCAGCATAACGGCTGGCTCCGCCTTTGCGTAGGCTCTGGACGAAAAGTGCCAGTGCCGAGTCGTGGTTTGGCCCTGTAGGGGGATTGCGCTCTTCTATCCACCAGCGAAGCCAAGCAAAGGCACCGATGGTGGAAATCCCGAAAGGGATTTCCACCCTACGCGTCGATTGACACGGAATCTCCCACGGGGCCGGGTGCGCTATCTCAATCGAACAGCACCTTGGCCACCTCGGAGAAACGCCGGGCGAAGTGCACCGTCACGCCTTCCTTGAGGTAGTCCGGCAACTCTTCGAAGGCGCCGCGGTTGGCCTCGGGCAAGATCAGCTCGAAGATCTTCTGCCGCCGGGCGGCGATGACCTTCTCGCGCACCCCGCCAATCGCCAGTACCTGGCCGGTGAGGGTCAACTCGCCGGTCATGGCCACGCCCTTCTTCGGCGCCTGGTTGCGCGCCAGGGAAAGCAGGGCGCTGGCCATGGTGATGCCGGCACTGGGACCGTCCTTGGGCGTGGCGCCTTCCGGCACGTGCAGGTGGACGAAGGCCTGGTCGAAGAAGTTCGGGTCACCACCGTACTGCTTCAGGTGCGAACTTATATAGCTGTGGGCAATCTCCGCGGACTCCTTCATGACGTCACCCAATTGGCCGGTGAGCTTGAAGCCGCGATTGAGCGTGTGGATACGCGTTGCCTCGATGGGCAGGGTGGCGCCGCCCAGGCTGGTCCAGGCCAGGCCGGTGATCACGCCGACGCCCGCCAGGAGCTGCTCCTTGCGGAAGGGCGCCAGGCCCAGGTAATGCTCCAGGTCCTTCTGCCCGACCTTGATCTTTGCGTCGGGCTCGTCCAGCAGCTGCACCACGGATTTGCGGATGATCTTGCCCAGCTGCTTCTCCAGCTGGCGCACCCCGGCCTCCCGGGCGTAGCCCTCGATCACAGCTGTCAGCGCACCGTCGGTAATGGACAGGCGCTGTTTCGGCACGCCGGTACGCTCCAGCAGGCGAGGCCACAGGTGGCGCTTGGCGATGGCGTGCTTCTCTTCGGTGATGTAGCCGGAGAGACGGATCGTTTCCATGCGGTCCAGCAGCGGACCCGGGATGGAGTCAAGGGTATTGGCGGTGCAGACGAAGAGCACCTTGGACAGGTCAAGGCGCAGGTCGAGGTAATGGTCGAGGAATTCGACGTTCTGCTCCGGGTCCAGGGTCTCCAGCAGGGCCGAGGCCGGGTCGCCCTGGTAGCTGGCGCCGAGTTTGTCGATTTCATCGAGCATGATGACCGGATTCATCACTTCCACCTCCTTCAGCGCCTGCACCAGCTTGCCGGGCAGGGCGCCGATGTAGGTGCGGCGGTGGCCCTTGATCTCCGCCTCGTCACGCATGCCGCCGACGCTGAAACGGTAGAAGGGGCGTCCCAGGGATTCGGCGATGGACTTGCCGATGCTGGTCTTGCCGACACCGGGCGGCCCCACCAGCAGCACGATGGAGCCGGAAATCTCGCCCTTGAAGGCGCCCACCGCGAGGAACTCGAGGATGCGGTTCTTCACGTCGTCGAGCCCGGCGTGGTGCTGGTCCAGCACCTTTCGTGCGTGCTTCAGGTCGAGCTTGTCCGCGCCGTAGACACCCCAGGGCACCGAGGTGGCCCAGTCCAGGTAGTTGCGCGTGACGGCGTACTCCGGCGAACCGGTTTCCAGGATCGAGAGCTTGTTCAGCTCTTCGTCGATGCGCTTTCTGGCCTGATCGGGCAGAACCTTGCCTTCCAGGCGTTGGGTGAACTGCTCACTGTCGGCGCTGCGGTCGTCCTTGGTGATACCCAGTTCCTGCTGGATCAGCTTCAACTGTTCCTTGAGGAAGAACTCCCGCTGGTGCTGGCCGATCTTGCGGTTCACCTCCGCGGAGAGCTCGCTTTGCAGCCGCGCCATTTCCACTTCCTTGCGCAGCAGCGGCAGCACCTTCTCCATGCGCTTGAGCACCGGCACCGTGTCCAGGACTTCCTGCAGCTCGTGGGCCGGGGCGGTGGTCAGGGCGGCGGCGAAGTCGGTCAGCGGGGACGGATCGTTCGGGCTGAAACGGTTCAGATAATTCTTCAGCTCCTCGCTGTACAGCGGGTTGAGCGGCAGCAGTTCCTTGATCGCGTTGATCAGGGCCATGCCGTAGGCCTTGACCTCGTCGCGCGGGTCCGCCGGGCTCTGTGGGTAGTCGACCTCCACCAGGTAAGGCGGGCGATGGCGCTTGAGCCAGCCGCGGATGCGCACCCGCGACAGGCCCTGGGCAACGAATTGCAGTCTGCCGCCGTCACGGCTGGCGTGGTGGACCCGAACCAGGGTGCCGTGCTCGGGCAGGGTGCTGGTGTCGAAATGACGCGGGTCTTCCGGCGGGTTCTCCATGTAGAACAGCGCCAGGCAGTGGTGGTCGGTCTTGGCCACCAGCTCCAGGGTTTCCGCCCAGGGCTCTTCATTGACGATCACCGGCAGCACCTGGGCCGGGAAGAACGGGCGATTGTGGATCGGAATGATGTAGACCTTGTCCGGCAAGGCCTGGCCGGGCAGCACCAGGCCGGTCCGTTGGCTTGAAGTGGCTTCTTCGACGATGTCGGCGTTGATGTCCTGATCGCTCATGGGGGCACCTGGCAATTGGTTCACTAAGCCTAGATGGGGCAGGGCGCAGGGCATTTCAACCGCATTCCTCCATGTCCCCTGCCCGGTGGCGCTGGGCAATCCGGAACGTCATCGCTAGAATGCGCAAATTTTGATCAAAGCGCCCAATGCTCGACGCCCGCCTCCTGCGCCTGGACGATCAGGCCCACCACCATGCCCATGACCACCACCAGTTGGTGTTGTCCCTCGCCGGCCGCGCCGAGTTCGAGGTGGACGGCCGTGGCGGCGAGGTCTGTCGCATGCGCGCGTGCCTGGTGCCGGGCGATGCCGGCCATCAGTTCGCCGGCATGGGGGATAACCGCATGCTGATCCTCGATCTGGACGGGCAAGGCACCTCGGCCGAGGATCTCGACATGCTCGGCCGCTTGTTCGAGACGCCGCGTTATCCCGAGCTGGATGCGGATTTCCAGAATCTCCTGAACTACGCAGGCGCCGAACTCGCTCGTTACGGCAGTGACCCGCTATTGGCGCGTTCCCTGGGCGGCATCCTGCTGCGAGCCCTCTACTTGCGCTTGTTCGGCGAGGCGCGGCGGCGGCCGGCCGGCAGCCTCGACATGGAGCGTCTGGACGACTACATCCGGGACAACCTGGCACGGCGCATCAGTGTCGCCGAACTGGCCCAGGTCGCCTGCCTGAGCCCCAGCCATTTCCATGCCCAGTTCAAGGACGGCATGGGCCTGACCCCTCACCAGTATCTGCTCAAGACCCGCCTCGATCGCGCCGCCCGCCTGTTGCGCGAGAGCGACCGGCCTCTGGTGCGCATCGCCGAGGAGTGCGGCTTTTCCAGCCAGAGCGCCCTGACCACGGCCATGCGCCGCTACCTGGGCCTGACGCCCAAGCGCCTCCGCGGCGCGGAATGACGCTTCTCCATCACTGACGCATCCGCGCCTATCGCCGGTCGGCCATGGGCGCTCTCCTGTGCCCTTGAATAGGTGGTGCAACCATCGTCAGGTTTGGACTGACGGGTTGTACCTTTAGGGAGCAACCCTGTTTGGGGGATTTGCCAGCCCATTGTGGAAGATCCTTATGGCGTATGGGTGGGAGGAGGTTGCACCTTTTGGCGGAAAGTTCCCTGAATCAGAGGTTTCAATAAAGGAATCAGAGGATCTGACAAGAAGGTGGAGTGCCATATCTCTAAATTTCGCACGCGCCCTGCGACCGGTAGACGCACCCAGTGCCTTGATCGCGCCGCAGGTTGTACTAGGCGCTTCCAGTGACTGCCCCGTGGCGGTTGCAACCCCCGTCTCCGGCATTGCCGGGGCATACCAGGAATTCCATTGATTCGCATGGCCGACCTGGCCTTCCGAGGCTGGGGTCATCGCATTGGCAGGGCAGGACGCCCTGCTGCCATTGCTCGACCGGGATTGCATCGGCCCCATGGCTGACTCGGTCGAGAATCGAACCGGCAGGCGCCACAAGTGCTTGCCATACAGCAACCAAGGAAGCGGACAACCCGCCGCCTCCGAATAAAAACAAACGAACAGGGGAGACCCCCATGAGTATGAGCAACCCGATGCTGATCACCTTCGTGATCTATATCGCGGCCATGGTGCTGATCGGCTTCGCCGCCTATCGCTCCACCAACAACCTTTCCGACTACATCCTCGGTGGTCGCAGCCTCGGCAGCTTCGTTACCGCGCTGTCCGCCGGCGCCTCCGACATGAGTGGCTGGCTGCTGATGGGCCTGCCGGGTGCCGTCTACCTCTCCGGTCTCTCCGAAAGCTGGATCGCCATTGGCCTGATCATCGGTGCCTACCTCAACTGGCTGCTGGTTGCCGGCCGTCTGCGCGTGCAGACCGAGCACAACGGCAACGCCCTGACCCTGCCGGACTATTTCACCAACCGCTTCGAAGACAACAGCCGCATCCTGCGCATCTTCTCCGCCGTGGTGATCCTGGTGTTCTTCACCATCTACTGCGCTTCCGGCGTCGTCGCCGGTGCCCGCCTGTTCGAGAGCACCTTCGGCATCTCCTACGAAACCGCCCTGTGGGCCGGCGCTGCCGCGACCATCTGTTACACCTTCGTCGGTGGTTTCCTGGCGGTCAGCTGGACCGACACCGTCCAGGCCAGCCTGATGATCTTCGCCCTGATCCTCACCCCGGTCATCGTGATGATCGCCACCGGTGGCATGGACACCACCTTCGTCGCCATCGAGATGAAGGATGCCGCGCACTTCGACATGCTCAAGGGTGCCAGCTTCGTCGGCGTGATTTCCCTGCTCGCCTGGGGCCTGGGCTACTTCGGCCAGCCGCACATCCTGGCGCGCTTCATGGCTGCCGACTCCGTCAAATCCATTCCGAACGCCCGCCGCATCTCCATGACCTGGATGGTTTTCTGCCTCGGCGGCGCGGTGGCCGTCGGTTTCTTCGGCATCGCCTACTTCTCCGCGCATCCTGACTTGGCTGGCGCCGTTACCGCCAACCACGAGCGCGTGTTCATCGAGCTGGCCAAGATCCTCTTCAACCCCTGGATCGCCGGCGTGCTGCTGTCCGCCATCCTGGCGGCCGTGATGTCTACCCTGAGCTGCCAGCTGCTGGTCTGCTCCAGTGCCCTGACCGAAGACTTCTACAAGGCCTTCTTCCGCAAGAACGCCAGCCAGGCCGAGCTGGTCTGGGTCGGTCGCGCCATGGTGCTGCTGGTGGCGGTGATCTCCATCGTCATCGCCGCTGACCCGGAAAGCAAAGTGCTGGGCCTCGTGTCCTACGCCTGGGCCGGCTTCGGTGCTGCCTTCGGTCCGGTGGTGATCCTGTCGCTGATCTGGAAAGGCATGACCCGTAACGGCGCCCTGGCCGGCATGATCCTCGGTGCGGTGACCGTGGTCCTGTGGAAGAACTTCTTCGGCTGGACCGGCCTGTACGAGATCATTCCGGGCTTCATCCTCTGCACCCTCGGCATCCTGATCTTCAGCCGCTTCGGCAACGGCCCGTCCGCTGCCATGATCAAGCGCTTCGACGAAGCCGAGAAGGAATACCAGGACGCCCACGTCTGATTCTGTGCGGCACGCGGCTGGTCGTCCGCGTGCCGTCATCCGGGCTTGCCCGGGCTCTCACCTACGACCCGATAGTGCTTCACCGGCTCATGTCCTCGGACATGGGCCGGTTTTTTTTGTCCAGGTGATTGCGGGCGATTGCGTCAGCAGGTTCCGGCAGGTTTTGGCTGGGCACGATCTAAGCCGTTTCGACCATAGTCCGACTTTGGTAAGACGATGGTCGTATGGCCCCACTAAAGTGCGGGGGATACAAAAGGCTCCATACAAAAACAACTACCCACCGAGGTAAGACCCCATGAGTGCTGCTTCACTGTATCCGGTCCGCCCTGAAGTGGCCGCCAAGTCCTTCACGGACGAAGCGACCTACAAAGCCATGTACCAGCAATCCGTCATCAACCCCGACGGTTTCTGGCGTGAGCAGGCCAAGCGCCTGGACTGGATCAAGCCCTTCACCAAGGTGAAGCAGACCTCGTTCGACGACCACCACGTCGACATCAAGTGGTTCGCCGACGGCACCCTCAACGTGTCCGCCAACTGCCTCGATCGCCATCTCGCCGAACGCGGCGACCAGCCGGCCATCATCTGGGAGGGCGACGATCCCTCCGAACACCAGGTCATCACCTACCGCGACCTCCACGAGCGCGTCTGCAAGTTCGCCAACGCCCTGCGTGGCCAGGACGTGCACCGCGGGGACGTGGTGACCATCTACATGCCGATGATTCCGGAAGCCGTGGTCGCCATGCTGGCCTGCACCCGCATCGGCGCCATCCACTCCGTGGTCTTCGGCGGCTTCTCCCCCGAGGCCCTGGCCGGCCGCATCATCGACTGCCGTTCCAAGCTGGTGATCACCGCCGACGAAGGCCTGCGCGGCGGCCGCAAGGTCCCGCTGAAGGCCAATGTCGACGACGCCCTGACCAACCCTGAAACCAGCAGCGTGCAGAAGATCATCGTGGTCAAGCGCACCGGTTCCGAGATCAAGTGGAACCAGCATCGCGATGTCTGGTACGAAGACCTGATGAAAGTCGCCGGCAGCGTCTGCGCGCCGAAGGAAATGGGCGCCGAGGACCCGCTGTTCATCCTCTATACCTCCGGCTCCACCGGCAAGCCCAAGGGCGTGCTGCACACCACCGGCGGTTACCTCACCTACGCCGCGCTGACCCATGAGCGCGTGTTCGACTACCGTCCGGGTGAAGTCTTCTGGTGCACCGCCGACATCGGCTGGGTGACCGGCCACACCTACCTGGTCTACGGCCCGCTGGCCAACGGCGCCACCACCCTGATGTTCGAGGGCGTGCCGAACTACCCGGACATCACCCGCGTGGCGAAGATCGTCGACAAGCACAAGGTCAACATCCTCTACACCGCACCGACCGCCATTCGCGCCATGATGGCCGAGGGCAAGGCGGCGGTCGAAGGCGCCGACGGTTCCAGCCTGCGCCTGCTGGGTTCGGTGGGCGAGCCGATCAACCCGGAAGCCTGGCACTGGTACTACGAGAACGTCGGCCAGGGCCGCTGCCCGATCGTCGACACCTGGTGGCAGACCGAGACCGGCGCCTGCCTGATGACTCCGCTGCCGGGCGCCCACGGGCTGAAGCCGGGTTCCGCCGCGCGTCCCTTCTTCGGTGTACAGCCGGCGCTTGTGGATAACCTTGGCAACCTCATCGAGGGGCCGGCCGAAGGCAACCTGGTGATCATCGATTCCTGGCCGGGTCAGGCGCGTACCCTGTATGGCGACCACGACCGCTTCGTCGACACCTATTTCAAGACCTTCAAGGGCATGTACTTCACCGGCGACGGCGCCCGTCGCGACGAAGACGGCTACTACTGGATCACTGGCCGCGTCGATGACGTGCTGAACGTGTCCGGTCACCGCATGGGCACCGCCGAGATCGAGAGCGCCATGGTCGCCCACTCGAAGGTGGCCGAGGCTGCGGTGGTCGGTGTACCGCACGACATCAAGGGGCAGGGCATCTATGTCTACGTCACGCTGAACGCCGGCGTGGAGGCTTCCGAGCAACTGCGTCAGGAGTTGAAGGCCTGGGTGCGCAAGGAGATCGGTCCGATCGCCACCCCGGATGTGATCCAGTGGGCTCCGGGATTGCCGAAGACCCGCTCGGGCAAGATCATGCGCCGCATCCTGCGCAAGATCGCCGTCGCCGAATACGATGCCCTTGGCGACATCTCCACCCTGGCTGATCCCGGAGTGGTGCAACACCTGATCGATACTCATCGCACCATGCAGGCCGCCTGATCCGGCGCTGCCACAAAACCCCGCCCTGGCCACAAGCCGGGGCGGGGTTTTGCATTTTGGGGTGCTGTTGTCAGGGGAGGACGATGCCGCGTAGGCGAAGCCTGGCGATTGTCGTGTTCGAAATTGCCCTTGAAAGAAGGGCGTGAACTCGCGGCTGCAAATGCCGATTGGATATCGGATTTTCGGCAGGGGAGGGGCGTTGCAGTAACAGTGTTCGTTACGCCCCGCGCCAACCTGGTTCCATCGGGAACGGCCGAGACTGATCCGGGGCATTTTTCCGGCCGTGGTCAGCAAGTCAAAATGCCGCAATGCCCGAAATGTCGGGGTTCTTTTTTTTGTGGCCTGATAATTGCCTTTATACAGGGTTTTGAAATTTGCTTTCTCGGCACTTTTCCCTGTGCCTGTCAATCCTCTTTCTCCCCCGCTCCGGCGCTTCTGTAATTTGTTGTCGCATTGAAGAAATATCGACTTAAGGGCTGTGGCTAGAATGCCGCACACCCAGTCGGAGCCTTTTGCTTAGGGCCTTCAGCCAGCAAAGACGACGACTCTTTCTACAATTTCGTGGACCGTCTGGGCGAAATCTCACGCTGCCAACAGAAGCCATACCCCTTTGAAGGAGTCATAAGATGAAGAAGATTGCACTTCTCGGCGCCATGGCGCTGTCCCTGTTGTCGCCGCTGGCCGCCATCGCTGACGACGCCAAGCCCCTGCGCATCGGTATCGAAGCGGCTTACCCGCCCTTCGCCTACAAAACCCCGGAAGGCACCATCACCGGCTTTGACTACGACATCGGCAACGCCCTGTGCGCAGAGATGAAAGTGAAGTGCCAGTGGATCGAGCAGGAATTCGATGGCCTGATCCCGGCCCTGAAAGTGCGCAAGTTCGACGCCGTGCTGTCGTCCATGACCATCACCGAAGAGCGTCTTAAGTCGGTCGACTTCACCAACAAGTACTACCACACCCCTGCTCGCCTCGCGATGAAGGAAGGCACCGTCATCAACGACCCGCTGACTGACCTCAAGGGCAAGAAAGTTGGCGTGCAGCGCGCTTCCATCTATGACCGCTACGCCACCGACGTCTTCGCTCCGGCCGGTGTTGAAGTGGTGCGCTACAGCTCGCAGAACGAGATCTTCCTGGACATGACCGCTGGCCGCCTCGACGCCACCCTGGCGGACGTGGTCAACATCGACGACGGCTTCCTCAAGACCGACGCCGGCAAGGGCTTTGCCCTGGTGGGTCCGGACTTCAACGAGAAGAAGTACTTCGGTGAAGGTGCCGGCATCGCGGTGCGCAAGGGTGACAAGGCCCTTGCCGAGAAGATCAACACTGCCATCGCGGCCATCCGCGCCAATGGCAAGTACAAGGAAGTGCAGGACAAGTACTTCAAGTTCGACGTCTACGGCGAGTAATCGCATTTCCCTGAAAGTGGCACAAACTTCAGATAGCGGTTTGTGCCACTTTTTCGTTGTGGCGGTGCCGCTCGGTGTATTCCGGCGCGCTGCATGAGGATCTGATCATGCTCAACGGCTACGGCTCGACCATTCTCGATGGTGCCTGGCTCACCCTGTTGCTGGCCCTTTCTTCCATAACCATGGCGGTGGTGCTCGGCCTGATCGGTGCAGCCTTCCGGCTTTCCCCGGTCAAGTGGCTGGCCCTGATGGGTGAAACCTACGCCACGGTGATCCGCGGCATTCCCGACCTGGTGCTGATCCTGCTGATCTTCTACGGCGGCCAGCAGCTGGTGAACGTCGTGGCGCCCATGGTCGGCTACGAGGACTACATCGACCTGGATCCCTTCTGGTCCGGCGTCTTCACCCTGGGCTTCATCTTCGGCGCCTACCTCTCTGAAACCTTCCGTGGCGCCTTCATGGCGATCCCGAAAGGGCAGGGTGAGGCCGGCCTGGCCTATGGCATGAGCGGGCCCAAGGTGTTTTTCCGCATCCTGGTGCCGCAGATGATCCGCCTGGCGATTCCCGGTTTCACCAACAACTGGCTGGTGATGACCAAGGCCACCGCGTTGATTTCGGTGGTCGGCCTGCAGGACATGATGTTCAAGGCAAAGAGTGCAGCGGACGCAACCCGTGAACCCTTCACCTTCTACCTCGCGGTTGCCGCGCTCTACCTGGTGCTGACCAGCGTTTCCCTGCTGGCCCTGCGCTTCATGGAGCGTCGCTACTCGGTGGGCATCAAGGCGGCTGAACTATGATCTTCGACTACAACGTGATCTGGGAGAGCCTGCCGCTCTACTTCGGTGGCGTGCTGGTAACCCTCAAGCTGCTGGCCATCTCCCTGGCCCTCGGCCTGGCCGCCGCGGTTCCGCTGGCGCTGATGCGGGTGTCCAAGCAGCCCTGGGTGAACTTCCCGGCCTGGCTCTACACCTACGTGATCCGCGGCACCCCGATGCTGGTGCAGCTGTTCCTCATCTATTACGGCCTGGCTCAGTTCGAGGGGGTGCGCGAGAGTGCGCTGTGGCCCTACCTGTCCAACGCAACCTTCTGTGCCTGCCTGGCCTTCGCCGTCAACACCAGTGCCTACACCGCGGAAATCCTCGCCGGCAGCATCAAGGCCACGCCCCATGGCGAGATCGAGGCGGCCAAGGCCATGGGCATGTCCCGCGCCAAGCTGTACCGCCGCATCCTGCTGCCGTCGGCCCTGCGCCGAGCCCTGCCGCAGTACAGCAACGAAGTCATCATGATGCTGCACACCACCAGCCTGGCGTCCATCGTCACCCTGATCGACATCACCGGCGCCGCACGCACCGTGAACTCGCAGTACTACCTGCCGTTCGAGGCGTTCATCACCGCGGGCGCGTTCTACCTGTGCCTGACCTTCATCTTGGTGCGCCTGTTCAAGGCCGCCGAGCGTCGCTACCTGGCCTACCTGGCCCCGCGCAAGGCCTGATGCCATGCAACGTATCGACCACGAATTGCCCTGGGGTTGCCTGGGGACCCGTCGCCAGCTGACGGTCTTCCGTTTCGGCAGTGGAGTGCGCAAGGCTTATATCCAGGCTTCCATGCATGCCGATGAGCTGCCGGGTATGCGCGTGGCGGTGGAGCTCAAGCGCCGTCTGCGCGAACTGGAAGAGCAGGGCCGGTTGAATGGTGTGATCGAACTGGTGCCAGTGGCCAACCCGGTCGGTCTCGGCCAGTTGATTCAGGCCACCCAGCAGGGGCGTTTCGAGCTGGGCAGCGGCAAGAACTTCAACCGTGACTTCGCCGACCTGGCGGGCCTGGTGGCTGGCCGCCTGGACGGGCGGCTGGGCGCCGATGCCGCAGCCAACGTGGCACTGATCCGCCAGGCCATGGGCGAGGCGCTGTCGGCGCTGCCGCCGGCCGGCTCCGAGCTGGCCGGCCTGCAACGCCTGCTGCTGCAGCATGCCTGCGACGCCGATCTGGTATTGGACCTGCATTGCGACTTCGAAGCCGCCGTGCACCTCTACTGCCTGCCCCAACACTGGGCTGGGCTGCGTCCGCTGGCGGCACGGCTGGAGGCCGGTGCGGTGCTGACCGCCGAAGATTCCGGCGGCAGTTCCTTCGACGAATCCTGCTCGCTACCCTGGCTGCGCCTGGCGCAGCGTTTCCCCGCTGCGGCGATTCCGCTGGCCTGCATGGCCACCACCGTCGAGCTGGGCAGCATGGCGGACACCGACAAGCCGTTGGCCGAGGCCCGTGCCGAAGCCATCCTGGCCTTCCTCGCCGATCAGGGTCTGATCACCGGGCAGTGGCCGGCAGCGCCGCAAGCCTGCTGTGAGGCCACTCCCTTCGAGGGCGCCGAATACCTCTATGCGCCCCACGCCGGTGTGGTGAGTTTCCTGCAGCCCGCCGGGGCGAAGGTGAAGGCGGGCGACCCCCTGTTCGAAGTGATCGACCCGTTGGAAGACCGCCACGCCGTGGTGTGTGCTTCCGTGGACGGCGTGCTGTTCGCGCGGGAGCGCATGCGCTTTGCGCAACCTGGACTGTGGCTGGCCAAGGTGGCCGGCCGTGAACCCATTCGTCAGGGACGCCTGCTGAGCGACTGAGCCAAACGAGACCGAGACCATGTACAAACTGGAAGTCCAAGACCTGCACAAGCGCTATGGCAGCCACGAAGTGCTCAAGGGCGTGTCCCTGGCGGCCAAGGCTGGCGACGTCATCAGCATCATCGGCTCGAGCGGCTCGGGCAAGAGTACCTTCCTGCGCTGCATCAACATGCTGGAGCAGCCCCACGGCGGCAAGATCCTGCTCAATGGCGAGGAGCTCAAGCTGGTGGCGAACAAGGACGGCGGCCTGAAGGCGGCTGACTCCAAGCAGCTGCAGCGCATGCGCTCGCGCCTGGCCATGGTGTTCCAGCACTTCAACCTGTGGTCGCACATGAGCGCCCTGGAAAACGTGATCGAAGCGCCGGTGCATGTGCTCGGCGTGCCGAAGAAGGAAGCCATCGAGAAAGCCGAACACTACCTGGCGAAGGTGGGTGTGGCCCACCGCAAGGACGCCTACCCGGCGCACATGTCCGGTGGCGAGCAGCAGCGCGTGGCCATCGCCCGTGCCCTGGCGATGGAGCCGGAGGTGATGCTGTTCGATGAACCCACCTCGGCCCTGGACCCGGAACTGGTGGGCGAAGTGCTCAAGGTGATGAAGGACCTGGCCGTGGAAGGCCGCACCATGGTCGTGGTCACCCACGAAATGGGCTTCGCCCGCGAGGTCTCCAACCAGTTGGTGTTCCTCCACAAGGGCCTGGTGGAAGAGCGTGGTTGCCCGAAGGAAGTGCTGGCCAATCCGCAATCCGATCGCCTCAAGCAGTTCCTCTCCGGCAGCCTGAAGTAAGCTCCGACGCGGCGGCCCCAGGGCCGCCGCACCGCATTCCAAGCCCATATCCGCCTTGTTCATTTCCTTTTGCCGGGGTCTGCTAAGCTGCCTGCCATGACTGCCCATCGAATCGCCTTTCTCCTCTGGCCCGGAACCAAGGCACTGACCCTGGCGCTGGCCGAGGAAGCCCTGCGTGTCGCCCAGCGACTGCATCCGGAAGTGGTTTACGAGATGTCTTTCCTGCACGCCGAACCGGCCGCCGAGGGTGCCTGGCGCCTGCCCGGCGAAGCCTGGACCGGCAAGCTGGAAGGCCAGCAGCGCCTGTTCCTGCTGGCCGATGAGCCGCCGGCGCAGATTTCCCCGGCACTCTCAGCGGCCATCAAGCAGCTGGTGCGTGCCGGTTGCGTGGTCGGCGGCATTTCCGCAGGCGTCTATCCGCTGGCGCAGTTGGGATTGCTGGACGGCTATCGCGCGGCGGTGCACTGGCGCTGGCAGGATGATTTCGCCGAGCGCTTCCCCAAGGTGATCGCCACCAGCCATTTGTTCGACTGGGACCGCGACCGGCTCACCGCCTGTGGTGGCCTGGCGGTGCTCGACCTCCTGCTGGCGCTGCTGGCCCGCGACCACGGTGCCGAGCTGGCCGGCGCGGTGTCCGAGGAGCTGGTGGTGGAGCGTATCCGCGAAGGCGGCGAGCGCCAGCGCATCCCGCTGCAGAACCGCCTCGGCTCCAGCCATCCGAAGCTGACCCAGGCGGTGTTGCTGATGGAAGCCAATATCGAAGAGCCGCTGACCACCGACGAGATCGCCCAGCATGTCTGCGTGTCCCGCCGTCAGCTGGAGCGGATCTTCAAGCAGTACCTCAATCGCGTGCCCAGCCAGTACTACCTGGAGCTGCGCTTGAACAAGGCGCGGCAGATGCTGATGCAGACCAGCAAGTCGATCATCCAGATCGGCCTGTCCTGCGGCTTCTCTTCCGGTCCGCACTTCTCCAGCGCCTACCGCAACTTCTTCGGCGTCACTCCCCGCGAAGACCGCAACCAGCGCCGCGGCGCCAGTCCCTTCGAAGCCCAGCCGCAGCCGGTGGCGGTGGCTGAGCGGGGCTGAGCCCGGGTTCCCCGGCGTTCTTTCTCTTGTAGGGGCGAATTCATTCGCCAGGGGCAGCAACGCTGCCCTCTGTGGCTTGGAAGTGCAGACCTGCGGCCTGCTTGGCGAATGAATTCGCCCCTACAGGTTTCCCACCCCCGCCTTTCATGAATACCCACCGGTCACCCCGTGGAGAAAATTTCCCGGCTGGTGCGTAGCGGCGGCGATCAGCGTTTAAACTGCGCCTTCCCGACGCTTTCTGTCGCATTTCCATAAGCGCCGGTTTCCGTGGGGTTGGCGCTGTAAGAAGTTGTCGCATGGCGGCAATGCCAACCCTGAATCAGTCCCTACAATCCTTTCATCACTAGCCGTACATGGCAGGAGAAACTGATGTCCGTTGAGCATGCGCAGGTCGAGCGCGCCGATTTCGACAAGGTGATGGTTCCCAACTACGCCCCCGCCGCTTTCATCCCGGTGCGTGGCCAGGGTTCCCGAGTCTGGGACCAATCCGGTCGCGAGCTGATCGATTTCGCCGGTGGCATCGCTGTGAACTCCCTGGGTCATGCGCACCCGGCACTGGTCAAGGCGCTCACCGAGCAGGCCAACAAGATCTGGCACGTGTCCAACGTCTTCACCAACGAGCCTGCCCTGCGCCTGGCCAAGAAGCTGGTGGATGCCACCTTCGCCGAGCGCGTGTTCCTCGCCAACTCCGGTGCCGAAGCCAACGAGGCGGCTTTCAAGCTGGCCCGCCGTTATGCCCATGACGTCTATGGCCCGCAGAAGTACGAGATCATCTCGGCTACCAACAGCTTCCATGGCCGCACCCTGTTCACCGTGACCGTTGGCGGCCAACCGAAGTACTCCGACGGCTTCGGTCCGAAGATGGAAGGCATCACCCACGTGCCCTTCAACGACCTGGAAGCCCTGAAGGCGGCCATCTCCGACAAGACCTGCGCCGTGGTCCTGGAGCCCGTGCAGGGCGAGGGCGGCGTGCTGCCGGCCGACAAGGCCTACCTGGAAGGCGCCCGCAAGCTGTGCGACGAGCACAACGCGCTGCTGGTGTTCGACGAAGTGCAGAGCGGCATGGGCCGCAGCGGCCACCTGTTCGCCTACGAGCACTACGGCGTGACCCCGGACATCCTCTCCAGCGCCAAGAGCCTGGGCGGCGGTTTCCCCATCGGCGCCATGCTGACCACCAGCGAAATCGCCAAGCATCTTTCAGTAGGCACCCACGGCACCACCTATGGCGGCAACCCCCTGGCCAGCGCAGTGGCGGAAGCGGTGCTGGACGTGATCAACACGCCGGAAGTGCTCAGCGGCATCAATGCCAAGCATGACCGCTTCAAGACCCGCCTCGAAGCGATTGGCGCCAAGTACGGCATCTTCACCGAAGTTCGCGGTCTGGGCCTGCTGATCGGCGCCGTCCTCTCCGACGCCTGGAAGGGCAAGGCGAAGGACGTGCTGAACGCCGCGGAGAAGGAAGCCGTGATGGTCCTGCAGGCGAGCCCGGACGTGGTGCGCTTCGCGCCCAGCCTGGTGATCCCGGATGCCGACATCGACGAGGGCCTGGACCGCTTCGAGCGTGCCGTCGCCAAGCTGACCCAGGCGTAAGTCTCAGCGATACGCAGCGCAGGGACGCGCTGCGCGTATACCCCAGGGATGAAACGGATTCATGCGTGAGCCCGGGCCATCGGGGCCCGGCTTTTCTCCGGATGGAACCACTGGTTCGTCCGGAGTCTTTAACAAGAAAAGGAGTGACCCCCCATGCTGGTGATGCGCCCCGCGCAAATGGCCGATCTCGCTGAAGTCCAGCGCCTGGCCGCGGATAGCCCCGTGGGTGTCACTTCGCTGCCGGACGACGCCCAGGTGCTGGGCGAGAAGATCGCCGCCTCCGAGGCGTCCTTCTCCGCCGAAGTGAGCTTCAATGGCGAGGAGAGCTACTTCTTCGTCCTCGAAGACAGCAAGACCGGCCGTCTTGCCGGCTGTTCGGCGATAGTCGCCTCCGCCGGCTTCTCCGAACCCTTCTACAGCTTCCGCAACGAGACCTTCGTGCACGCCTCTCGTTCGCTTTCGATCCACAACAAGATCCACGTCCTGTCGCTCTGCCACGACCTCACCGGCAACAGCCTGCTGACCAGCTTCTACGTCGAGCGCGATCTGGTGAACACGCCCATCTCCGAGCTCAACTCCCGCGGTCGCCTGCTGTTCATGGCCAGCAATCCGGAGCGCTTCGCCGACGCCGTGGTGGTGGAGATCGTCGGTTACAGCGACGAGCAGGGCGAATCGCCGTTCTGGGACGCCGTGGGGCGCAACTTCTTCGATCTCAACTACACCGAGGCGGAGCGCCTGTCGGGCCTCAAGAGCCGCACCTTCCTCGCCGAGCTGATGCCGCACTACCCGATCTACGTGCCGCTGCTGCCGGACGAGGCCCAGGAATCCATGGGCCAGGTGCACCCAAGGGCGCAGATCACCTTCGACATCCTGATGCGCGAAGGCTTCGAGACCGACAACTACATCGACATCTTCGACGGTGGCCCGACCCTGCATGCCCGTACTTCGAGTATCCGCTCCATCGCGCAGAGCCGCGTCGTGCCGGTGAGACTGGGCGAGCAGGGCAAGGGCGGTCGCCAGTACCTGGTGTGCAACGGCCAACTGCAGGATTTCCGCGCCATAGTCGCCGATCTCGACTGGGTGCCCGGCAAGCCCGTGGCACTGAGCGAGGAGGCCGCCGATGCCCTGGGCGTCGGTGAAGGCGCCAGCGTTCGCCTGATCGCGGTCTGATTCAGAGCGGCAAGCTGCAAGCCACCAGCGGCAAGCCAGCCTGCCTTCCCACTTGTAGCTTGCCGCTTGAAGCTTGTAGCTAATCCGGAGGATCCATGATCGTTCGTCCTGTACGCAGCGCCGATTTACCGGCCCTGATCGACCTGGCGCGCAGCACCGGCGCAGGCCTGACCACGCTGCCGGCCAATGAGGAGCGCCTGGCGCATCGCGTCGGCTGGGCGGAGAAGGCATTCCGTGGCGAGGCCGAGCGCGCCGACGCGGATTACCTGTTCGTCCTCGAGGACGACGACGGCACCGTCGTCGGCATTTCCGCCGTGGCGGGCGCCGTGGGCCTGCGCGAGCCCTGGTACAACTACCGGGTCGGCCTGACCGTCAGCGCCTCCCAGGAGCTGCATATCCACCGGCAGATTCCCACCCTGTTCCTGGCCAACGACCTGACCGGCAACTCCGAGCTCTGCTCGCTGTTCCTCCATGCCGGCCACCGCAGCGGCCTGAACGGCCGGCTGCTGTCCAAGGCGCGTTTCCTGTTCATCGCCGAGTTCCCGGAACTCTTCGGGGACAAGGTGATTGCCGAAATGCGCGGCATGTCCGACGAGAATGGCGTTTCTCCCTTCTGGGAAAGCCTCGGCCGGCACTTTTTCAAGATGGAGTTCTCCCGCGCCGACTACCTGACCGGCGTCGGCAACAAGGCCTTCATCGCCGAGCTGATGCCCAAGTTCCCGCTCTATACCTGCTTCCTCTCCGAAGCCGCGCGCAACATTATCGGCCGCGTGCACACCGACACCGAGCCGGCGCTGGCCATGCTCAAGGGCGAGGGCTTCAGCTACCAGGGCTACGTCGACATCTTCGATGCCGGCCCGGCCATCGAGTGCGAGACGGCGAAGATCCGCGCCGTGCGCGACAGTCAGAACCTGGTCCTGGCCGTCGGCACCCCGGGTGACGACGCCACGCCGTTCCTGATCCACAACCGCAAGCGTGCAGACTGCCGCATCACCGCCGCGCCGGCCCGCCTGGCCGCCGGCACTCTGGTGGTGGACGCGCTGACGGCCAAACGCCTGAAACTCTCCGCCGGCGCCTCGGTCCGCGCGGTGCCGCTGTCGGCCAAGGAGTCCGTATAAATGAGTACCCATTTGATCGCTGGTAACTGGCAGGCAGGGCAGGGCGAAGCCTTCGATTCGCTGAACCCGGTCACCCAGGCCGTCGTCTGGTCCGGTCGCGGCGCCAATGCCGCCCAGGTGGACGAAGCCGTCAAGGCCGCCCGCGTCGCCTTCCCGGCCTGGGCCCGCCGTCCGCTGGAAGAGCGCATCGGCATCCTCGAACGCTTCGCCGTGGTCCTGCGCGAGCACGCCGACGAGCTCGCCCGCTGCATCGGTGAAGAGACCGGCAAGCCGCTGTGGGAGTCGGCCACCGAGGTGACCAGCATGGTCAACAAGGTCGCCATCTCCATCCAGAGCTACCGTGAACGTACCGGCGAAAAGAGTGGCCCCCTGGCCGATGCCACCGCCGTGCTGCGTCACAAGCCCCACGGCGTGGTGGCAGTGTTCGGCCCGTACAACTTCCCCGGTCACCTGCCCAACGGCCACATAGTGCCGGCGCTGCTGGCCGGCAACGCGGTAATCTTCAAGCCCAGCGAGCTGACCCCCAAGGTCGCCGAGCTGACGGTCAAGTGCTGGGTCGAGGCCGGCCTGCCAGCCGGCGTGCTCAACCTGGTGCAGGGCGCCCGTGAAACCGGCGTCGCCCTGGCCGGCAACCCGGGCATCGACGGCCTGTTCTTCACCGGCTCCAGCCGCACCGGCAACCTGCTGCACCAGCAGTTCGCTGGCCGCCCGGACAAGATCCTGGCGCTGGAGATGGGCGGCAACAACCCGCTGGTGGTGGATCAGGTCCAGGACCTGGACGCCGCCGTCTACACCATCATCCAGTCGGCCTTCATTTCCGCCGGCCAGCGCTGCACCTGCGCGCGCCGCCTGCTGGTGCCGCAAGGCGCCTGGGGCGATGCCCTGCTGGCACGCCTGGTGACCGTGGCCGGCAGCATCAAGGTTGGCGCCTTCGATGCCCAGCCCGCGCCCTTCATGGGCTCGGTCGTCTCGCTCGGCGCTGCGCAGCATCTGATGCAGGCCCAGGAGCAATTGCTGGCCAAGGGCGCCAAGGCCCTGCTGGCCATGACCCAGCCCCAGGCCAACGCTGCGCTGCTGACCCCCGGCATCCTCGATGTGACCGCCGTGACCGGCCGCCCGGACGAAGAGTTCTTCGGCCCGCTGCTGCAAGTGATCCGCTATGCCGACTTCGATGCCGCCATCCGTGAAGCCAATGCCACCCAGTACGGCCTGGCCGCCGGCCTGCTGTCGGATTCCGCCGAGCGCTACCAGCAGTTCCTCATCGAGAGCCGCGCCGGCATCGTCAACTGGAACAAGCAACTGACCGGCGCCGCCAGCAGCGCACCCTTCGGTGGTGTCGGCGCCTCCGGCAACCACCGCGCCAGCGCCTACTACGCCGCTGACTACTGCGCCTATCCGGTGGCCTCGCTGGAAAGCGAAACCCTTGCCCTGCCTGCAACCCTTACCCCAGGAGTCAGCCTGTGAACGCTTATGAAGTGAACTTCGACGGACTGGTCGGCCCGACCCACAACTACGGTGGTCTGTCCTACGGTAACGTCGCCTCGCAGAGCAACAGCCAGGCAGTTTCCAACCCGAAGGAAGCTGCGCTGCAGGGCCTGGGCAAGATGAAGGCGCTGATGGAAATGGGCTTCAAGCAGGGCGTCTTCGCCCCGCAGGAGCGCCAGGATGTCGCTGCCCTGCGCAGCCTGGGCTTCTCCGGCAGCGATGCCCAGGTGATCGCCCAGGCCGCCAGGGAAGCCATGCCGCTGCTGGCCGCGTGCAGCTCCGCCTCCAGCATGTGGACCGCCAACTCCTGCACCGTCAGCCCCAGTGCCGATACGGCCGACGGCCGGGTGCACTTCACCGCAGCCAACCTGAACTGCAAGTTCCACCGCTCCATCGAGCACGTCACGACCAGCCGTGTGCTGGGCGCCATGTTCGCCAACGACCAGCACTTCGCCCACCATGCCGCGCTGCCGGCGGTGAGCCAGTTCGGTGATGAAGGCGCGGCCAACCACACCCGCTTCTGCAAGGGGTACGGCGAGGCTGGCGTGGAGTTCTTCGTGTTCGGCCGCAGTGCTTTCGACAGTCGTTTCCCGTCCCCGCAGCGCTATCCGGCGCGGCAGACCCTGGAAGCCTGCCAGGCGGTGGCCCGCCTGCACGGGCTGGGCGCCGAGGGTGTGGTCTACGCTCAACAGAACCCGGCGGTGATCGACCAGGGCGTATTCCACAACGACGTGATTTCGGTGGGTAATGGCGAAGTGCTGTTCTACCACGAGGATGCCTTCCTCGAGACCGACAAGGTGCTGGCCGAGCTGGACAGCAAGCTGGGCAAGCGCGGCGGTCATTTCCAGGCCGTGCGCGTGCCGCGCAGCGCGGTGGGCGTGGAGGACGCGGTGCGTTCCTACCTGTTCAACAGCCAACTGCTCAGCCGCGCCGACGGCAGCATGCTGCTGATCGTGCCGGAAGAGTGCCGTGGCAATGCCAACGTGTGGAATTACCTGAACGAGTTGACTTCGGGACAGGGGCCGATCCGCGAGGTGAAGGTCTTCGACCTCAAGCAGAGCATGCAGAACGGCGGTGGTCCGGCCTGCCTGCGTCTGCGCGTGGCCCTGAAGGAAAACGAGCTGGCGGCGGTGAACCCGGGCGTGATCATGACCCCGGAACTCCACGCCACCCTGACCGCGTGGGTCGAGAAGCACTACCGTGACCGCCTGAGCGAAAGCGACCTGGCTGACCCGCAATTGCTGGTGGAGTGCCGGACGGCATTGGATGAACTGACGCAGATCCTTAAACTGGGCGCTGTTTATCCCTTCCAGCTCAACTGAGAAAACTGAAATGTCCGACGCCCTGCAACTCATCCTCGAAGATACCGACGGCACCCAGCTCGAAACCTCCTGCACCCGGTTCGCCGTCGTCTGGCAGGGCAAGGAAGTCTGGATCCAGCAGGCCGGCAACGGCCAGCTGCTGATCGGCGTGGATGTGGAGGAGGGCGATACCGAGTACGCCAACCTCCTGCTGCGCCCGCTGGCCACCAACCTGGTCAGCCTGCAACTGGAAATGGAACCGGCCGACGTCGACGCCGACGACGACCATGTGCATGGTCCCGACTGCGACCACGATCATTGAGGTAACAGGATGCTAGCCCTCGGAAAACTGCTCGAACTGACCCTCGCCGGCCGTGAGCCGACCGAGAAGATCCAGCTGACATCCGGGGGCGTGCGCCTGCACTGGCTGGGTGAGGGGGCGCTGGACGTCACCCCGCCCGCCGCCGACGACAGCGGGCTCGACCTGCTGCTGTCGGCCGGGGTGCACGGCAACGAGACCGCCCCCATCGAACTGCTGGACCGCCTGGTCCAGGCCATCGCCCGCGGCCAGTTGAAACCGCGCGCCAGAATTCTCTTCCTGCTCGGTAACCCGGAAGCCATTCGTCGCGGCGAACGCTTCGTCGAGCAGGACATCAACCGCCTGTTCAATGGCCGCCACGCCGAATCCAGTGGCTTCGAAGCCATGCGCGCCGGCGAGCTGGAGCGCTACGCCGCCGCCTTCTTCAGCAAGCCCGAACGGGATCGCCTGCATTACGACCTGCATACCGCCATACGCGGTTCGAAGATCGAGCAGTTCGCCCTCTACCCCTATGTCGAAGGGCGCGAGCACTCGCGGTTGGAACTGGCCCGGCTGCGTGAGGCCGGCATCGACGCCGTGCTGCTGCAGAACAAGACCGGCATCACCTTCAGTTCCTACACCTATGCCCAACTGGGCGCCGAGGCTTTTACCCTGGAGCTGGGCAAGGCGCGACCGTTCGGCAGCAACCAGGAGGTCAACCTCGACCGCCTGGAGGCCCGCCTGCATGCCCTGATCGAGGGGCGCGAGCCGCAGACCGATGGCGAGTGCCTGGATGGGTTGCAGTTGTTCTCGGTGTCGCGGGAAATCATCAAGCACAGCGAGTCTTTCCGGTTGCATCTGGCGCCGGATATCGAGAACTTCAGCGAACTGCCGGTGGGCTACCTGCTGGCCGAAGACATCGCCGGTACCCGCTGGGTCGTGGAAGAGCAGGGCGCGCGCATCATCTTCCCCAACCCCAGGGTGAAGAACGGCCTGCGTGCCGGGATTCTGATCGTGCCCGCCGACGTGTAGCGGGCGCTTTTCCTTTCTTCTGTACCTGTACCGACCTGGCGCCGGGCCTTAGGATCGGGCTCTTCGCCCATCCAAGGAGCCCGGCATGAGCCTGATCGACCTGCGCAGCGACACCGTCACCCAACCCACCACCGGCATGCGCGAGGCGATGCAGCGCGCCGAACTGGGTGACGACGTCTACGGCGAAGACCCCACGGTCAACCGCCTGGAGGCCAGCCTCGCCGAGCGCCTGGGCTTCGAGGCCGCGCTTTTCGTCCCCACCGGCACCATGAGCAACCTCCTGGGACTGATGGCCCACTGCGAGCGTGGTGACGAGTACATCGTCGGCCAGCAGGCCCATACCTATAAATACGAAGGCGGCGGCGCCGCGGTGCTGGGGTCGATCCAGCCCCAGCCGATCGACGGCGAGGCCGATGGCAGCCTGGACCTGGGCAAGGTGGAAGCGGCCATCAAGCAGGACGACTTCCACTTCGCCCGCACCCGTCTGCTGGCGCTGGAAAACACCATGCAGGGCAAGGTGCTGCCCCTGGATTACCTGGCGGCTGCCCGCGAGCTGACCCGTCGTCGCGGCCTTGGCCTGCATCTGGACGGCGCCCGCCTGTACAACGCGGCGGTGAAGCTGGGCGTGGACGCCCGCGAGATCACCCGCCATTTCGATTCGGTTTCCGTGTGCCTGTCCAAGGGGCTGGGGGCACCGGTAGGCTCGGTGCTCTGCGGCAGCGCGGCGTTGATCGCCAGGGCCCGGCGCCTGCGCAAGATGGTTGGCGGCGGCATGCGCCAGGCTGGCCTGCTGGCGGCGGCGGGGCTCTATGCGCTGGATCACCACGTCGAACGCCTGGCCGATGACCACGCCAACGCCGAGCGCCTGGGCGTCGCGCTGCGGGACCTGGGCTTCGCCATCGAGCCGGTGCAGACCAATATGGTCTATGTGCAGATCGGCGAGCGCGCCCGGGCCCTGGGCGACTTCCTCGCGCAGCGGGGCATCCGCGTGAGTCCGGCGGCGCGCCTGCGCCTGGTCACCCATCTGGATGTGCAGGCCGCCGACATTGCCCGGGTGGTCGAGGCTTTCGCCGCTTTCCGACAGGGCTGAGTCGCCGGCGCGCACAAATAGGCGCCTTCTATCGCACAAAGGCACTATCCCGTTGGCGCAAGGCCGATATAATGCGGCCCTTTGCCGGTGATTCGTACGCCCGTCGTCAGGCGGCTGCGAGTTTCGCGCGCAATGCGGGGAAAAGGCAGGAAATGCCGGGTTTTTCACGAATATCCTGCTGATTTCTTGCCTGCCCCCGCTTGCCGTCCTTCGCCGATAACGATTTGCACCCGCCTTCGTGGCCGCAGTTTCCGTGGAAGAACCTATGAAAAGCGCAGAAATCCGTGAAGCCTTCCTCAGCTTCTTCGAAGAGAAGGGGCATACCCGTGTCGCTTCCAGCTCCCTGATTCCGGGCAACGACCCGACCCTGCTGTTCACCAACGCGGGGATGAACCAGTTCAAGGACTGCTTCCTTGGCCTGGAAAAGCGCGCCTACACCCGTGCCACCACCAGCCAGAAATGCGTGCGTGCCGGCGGCAAGCACAACGACCTGGAAAACGTCGGCTACACCGCGCGCCACCACACCTTCTTCGAAATGCTGGGCAACTTCAGCTTCGGCGACTATTTCAAGCGCGACGCCATCCACTACGCCTGGGAATTCCTCACCGGCGACAAATGGCTGAAGCTGCCCAAGGAAAAGCTCTGGGTCACCGTCTACGCCAGCGATGACGAGGCCTATGACATCTGGACCAAGGAAGTCGGGATTCCCCACGAGCGCATGGTGCGCATCGGCGACAACAAGGGTGCCCCGTACGCGTCGGACAACTTCTGGGCCATGGGCGATACCGGCCCCTGCGGCCCCTGCACCGAGATCTTCTTCGACCACGGCGCGGACATCTGGGGCGGCCCGCCCGGTTCCCCGGAAGAGGACGGCGACCGCTACATCGAGATCTGGAACAACGTGTTCATGCAGTTCAACCGCACCGCTGACGGCGTGATGCATCCGCTGCCGGCGCCCAGCGTGGACACCGGCATGGGCCTCGAGCGCATCAGCGCCGTGCTGCAGCACGTGCACTCGAACTACGAGATCGACCTGTTCCAGAGCCTGCTGAAAGCCTCCGCCGAAGCCATCGGTTGCGCCAACGACGACGCGCCTTCGCTGAAGGTGGTCGCTGACCACATCCGTTCCTGCAGCTTCCTGATCGCCGACGGCGTGCTGCCATCCAACGAAGGCCGCGGCTACGTGCTGCGCCGCATCATCCGTCGTGCCTGCCGCCACGGTAACAAGCTGGGCGCCAAGGGCAGCTTCTTCCACAAGATCGTCGCCGCGCTGGTGGCCGAGATGGGCGAGGCCTTCCCGGAGCTCAAGCAGCAACAGGCGCACATCGAGCGCGTGCTGAAGACCGAGGAAGAGCAGTTCGCCAAGACCCTGGAGCAGGGCCTGAAGATCCTCGAGCAGGACCTGGTGGGCCTGAAGGGCAAAATGATCCCGGGCGAAACCCTGTTCAAGCTGTACGACACCTACGGCTTCCCCGTCGACCTGACCGGCGACATCGCCCGCGAGCGTGGCCTGACCATCGACGAGGCCGGCTTCGAGCGTGAAATGGAAGGCCAGCGTGAGCGCGCCCGCGCTTCCAGCGCCTTCGGCATGGACTACAACGCCCTGGTCAAGGTGGACGCCGATACCGATTTCACCGGCTACGTCTGCACCGCCGGCGAAGGGAAGGTGATCGCCCTGTTCAAGGACGGCCAGGCCGTCGAGCAGCTGGGCGAAGGCGAGGAGGGCGTGCTGGTCCTCGATCGCACCCCCTTCTACGCCGAGTCCGGCGGCCAGATCGGCGACTGCGGTTTCATTGCCGCCCAGGGCCTGCGCTTCGACGTGCGTGACACCACCAAGGCCGGTGGCGCCTTCCTTCACCACGGCGTGGTCGATCACGGCACCCTGCGCATCGGTTCCAGCGTGACCGCCCAGGTCGATGCCTCGGTGCGCCAGGCCACCGCCCTGAACCACTCGGCCACCCACCTGCTGCACGCTGCGCTGCGCCAGGTCCTGGGTGACCACGTACAACAGAAAGGCTCCCTGGTGGACAGCCAGCGCCTGCGCTTCGACTTCAGCCATTTCGAGGCCATCAAGCCCGAGCAGCTGAAGGCCCTGGAAGACATCGTCAACGCCGAGATCCGCAAGAACAGCGAAGTCGAAACCGAAGAAACCGACATCGATACCGCCAAGGCCAAGGGCGCCACGGCGCTGTTCGGTGAAAAGTACGGCGAGCAGGTGCGCGTGCTCACCATGGGTGGCGGTTTCTCCGTCGAGCTCTGTGGTGGCACCCACGTTTCCCGCACCGGTGACATCGGCCTGTTCAAGATCGTCAGCGAAGGCGGCGTGGCGGCGGGCGTGCGCCGTATCGAGGCCGTGACCGGCGCAGCCGCATTGGTCTACCTGAACGGCGCCGAGGAACAACTCAAGGAAGCCGCGGGCCTGGTCAAGGGCAGCCGCGACAACCTGCTGGACAAACTGTCCGCGCTGCTGGAGCGCAACCGCCAGCTGGAAAAAGAGCTGGAGCAGCTCAAGGCCAAGGCGGCCAGCGCCGCCGGCGACGACCTGGCCGCTTCCGCCATCGAGGTGAAAGGTGTCAAGGTCCTGGCCGCGCGCCTGGACGGACTGGATGGCGACGCGCTGCTGGCGCTGGTCGACCAACTGAAGAACAAGCTCGGCCGCGCGGTGATCCTGCTCGGCGGTGCGCTGGAGGGCAAGGTGACACTGGTCGCCGGCGTCACCCAGGACCTGACCGGCCAACTCAAAGCCGGCGATCTGATGAAGCAGGCCGCGGCGGCGGTCGGCGGCAAGGGCGGCGGTCGCCCTGACATGGCGCGTGGCGGCGGTACCGACGCCTCCGCCCTGGAGCAGGCCCTGGCGCTTGCCGCACCGTTCGTCGAACAGGGTCTCTGAGACTCTCCGCCAACGGCCCGCCCCACGCCCGGCGGGCCTTGGCAGTGTTCTGCGTTGATTGTTTAATGGGCGCCCTTCACGGGATTAGGCGGCTTTTGAAATGGCTTTGATCGTACAGAAGTTTGGGGGGACCTCGGTCGGCACTGTCGAGCGCATCGAACAGGTGGCCGAGAAGGTGAAGAAGTTCCGCGAAGGCGGCGATGACATCGTGGTCGTGGTTTCCGCCATGAGCGGCGAAACCAACCGCCTGATCGATCTGGCCAAACAGATCAGCGAACAGCCGGTACCGCGTGAACTGGATGTGATGGTGTCCACCGGCGAGCAGGTGACCATCGCCCTGCTGGCCATGGCGCTGATCAAGCGTGGCGTACCGGCGGTCTCCTACACCGGCAACCAGGTGCGCATCCTTACCGACAGCGCCCACAACAAGGCGCGCATCCTGCAGATCGACGACCAGAAGATCCGCGCCGACCTCAAGGCGGGTCGCGTGGTTGTGGTCGCCGGCTTCCAGGGCGTGGATGAGCACGGCAACATCACCACCCTCGGCCGTGGCGGCTCCGACACCACAGGCGTGGCCCTGGCCGCAGCGCTGAAGGCTGAAGAGTGCCAGATCTATACCGATGTAGATGGCGTCTATACCACCGACCCGCGCGTGGTGCCCCAGGCCCAGCGCCTGGACAAGATCACCTTCGAAGAGATGCTGGAAATGGCCAGCCTCGGCTCCAAGGTGCTGCAAATCCGCTCGGTGGAGTTCGCCGGCAAATACAATGTCCCGCTGCGCGTGCTGCACAGCTTCCAGGAGGGTCCGGGCACCCTCATTACCCTTGATGAAGAGGAATCCATGGAACAGCCGATCATCTCCGGCATCGCCTTCAATCGCGACGAAGCCAAGCTGACCATCCGTGGCGTACCGGACATCCCCGGCGTGGCCTTCAAGATCCTGGGCCCGATCAGTGCGGCCAACATCGAAGTGGACATGATCGTGCAGAACGTGGCGCACGATAACACCACCGACTTCACCTTCACCGTCCATCGCAACGACTACCAGAACGCCCTGCGCGTGCTGGAGCAGACCGCCCGGGAAATCGGCGCCCGCGAAGTGATCGGCGACACCAAGATCGCCAAGGTCTCCATCGTTGGTGTCGGCATGCGCTCCCACGCGGGTGTCGCCAGCCGCATGTTCGAAGCCCTGGCCAAGGAAACCATCAACATCCAGATGATCTCCACCTCGGAAATCAAGGTTTCCGTGGTCATCGAAGAGAAGTACCTGGAGCTCGCGGTGCGCGCCCTGCACACCGCTTTCGAGCTGGACGCCCCGACCCGACAGGGCGAGTAAGGCAGCAAGCAAAAGGCGCGGCTCACCCCGCGCCTTTTGTCGTTTTTCTGGCTGCTCCGGTGGAACTTTCCTTTTGCCGGGGCTGGTCAATACTTGGGTGTAAGCTCCAGCGGCAGTTCCATGCTGGGGCCGTAACCATTTCTTTTTTGCAGACTGTTGTCCCGAAACGAATCCGTAAGGAGAAAGGAATGCTGATTCTGACTCGCCGGGTCGGAGAGACCCTGATGGTGGGTGACGATGTCACTGTGACCGTGTTAGGCGTGAAAGGTAATCAGGTGCGCATAGGCGTTAACGCCCCGAAGGAGGTTGCCGTGCACCGTGAAGAAATCTACCAGCGCATCCAGAAAGAGAAAGACCAGGAACCAAGCCACTAATTTTTCTGCATTTTTTGCTTTGCAAACGGGGAAAACATGGATATCATGCGCCCCGTGTTGCGGAGAGGTGGCCGAGTGGCCGAAGGCGCTCCCCTGCTAAGGGAGTACACCTCAAAAGGGTGTCGGGGGTTCGAATCCCCCCTTCTCCGCCATTATTTAGTGTTGTAGGACGGTTCAGCGCTAGATCGATAAGTTACTGAAACTTCTCGAAAAAGTAGTTGACCAAAGTGAAAACTTCCCTATAATGCGCGCCCACAACGCACTCATAGCTCAGCTGGATAGAGTACCCGGCTACGAACCGGGCGGTCGGAGGTTCGAATCCTCCTGAGTGCGCCATATTCAAGATTCACGGTTAATACCGGGATCATGAAGCAACCAGCGGTGATCTGGTCTAAAAGCACCGATACGCACTCATAGCTCAGCTGGATAGAGTACCCGGCTACGAACCGGGCGGTCGGAGGTTCGAATCCTCCTGAGTGCGCCATACCGAAAGGGCCTGCAGAAATGCAGGCCCTTTTTCTTTGTGCCTTCAGTGGCCGGCCTTCACGCAGCCTTCCTCGTCGAACGTCACCTGATGACTGGCGCCCTTCTTCGGCTTGTAGTGATAACTGACCCGGCCATTGCGGCTACTGATGCGATCCGGTTTTCCCAGTGCGCTCTCCACGTCCGTGCGGGTCATGCCGCTGCGAATCTGCTTGCGGATGATCGCCTGGCGGCGCTCCTGTTGGGAAATCAGACCGCCGCATGCGGCCTCCCTTTCACCTGCTACGACGACTTCCCTGAAATTTTCAGGACTTCCCCTGTTCGAAATCGGAACGTACCCGGCGTTTGCTTCCTGGCGGATCGGCTCGTTGCGCAGCAGGTTGGGCGTCCTGGTGCGCTGTTCTTCCATCCGGGTGCCCGGTGGGCAGCCATGCTGGTTGAAGCTGAGGTTGCCGTCGTCATCGCTGCAGCGAAAGACCTGAGCCGCGGATGGCGGGCTTCCGGGCCAGCAGGGCAGGGCAGCGAGGAGGATGATCGAGAGTCGTTTCATGGTGCCGTCTCCTTGGCGTGGGCTCTCGAGCGTATCCGGGTCTTTCGGCTTCGCGCGGGTGTCCTACAGTCAGTTGGAGGCGTCGCAGCAGGGTGTAGGGAATCTCAGCTTTGCGATGCAAGCGATTGTTCTTTCCATGATTTTGTAACGCGCGGGCCAGTAGGCGGTGGTATCATTGCGCGGTCAGCCCCGCCGGGGCATTCGGACAACCATCATGGACTTACCCAGTAGTTACTCAGAATCCCGATTGCACAATCGCGAAATGACTGTCTGACCCCTTCTGGCGTGCTCTGCCACTGGGGGTGGAGCGCGCTATATGACTGAAGTAGAAGCCAAAAAGCCGCAAGAGAGCCTGCAGGACCGTCTGGCCCAGGTAATCGATCTGCTGCATCGCCACAAGGTGGTGGAAGACCTGACGCATCGTCAGGAAGGCCAGCACCGCGACCTCGTTGAAAATCTCGTCCACCGGCAGAATCTCGCTGAGCTGCAGCGCAAGCTGGACGAGCTGCACCCGGCCGACATCGCCCACATCCTCGAAGCCTTGCCGCTGAACGATCGCCTGACCGTCTGGCAACTGGTCAAGGCCGAGCGCGACGGCGACATCCTCCTCGAAGTTTCCGACGCCGTTCGTGAATCGCTGATCGCCGACATGGATGATCACGAGCTGCTCGCCGCCGCCAAGGAAATGGATGCCGACGAGTTGGCCGACCTCGCGCCCGAGCTGCCGCGCGATGTGATCCACGAACTGATGGAATCCCTCGATGCGCAGCAGCGCGAGCGCGTTCGCTCGGTGCTGTCCTACGAGGAAGATCAGGTCGGCGCGCTGATGGACTTCGAGATGGTCACCATCCGCGACGATGTGGCCCTGGAAGTGGTGCTCCGCTATCTGCGCCGCCTCAAGGAGCTGCCCGGCCATACCGACAAGCTCTTCGTGGTGGATTACGACGGCGTCCTCCAGGGTGTGCTGCCGATCAAGCGTCTGCTGGTGAACGACCCGGAGAAGCTGGTGGCTGAAGTCATGGCTACCGATCCGGTGAGCTTCCACCCTGACGAAGACGCCTATGACGCGGCTCAGGCGTTCGAACGTTACGACCTGGTATCCGCCCCGGTGGTGGACAAGAACGGCAAGCTTATCGGTCGTCTGACCATCGACGAGATGGTCGACCTGATCCGTGAGGAGAGCGAGAGCGAAGTCCTCAGCATGGCCGGTCTGCGCGAAGAGGAAGACATCTTCGCCTCGGTCTGGAAGTCAGTGGGCAACCGCTGGGCCTGGCTGGCGGTCAACCTGGTCACCGCCTTTATCGCCTCGAGGGTCATCGGCCTGTTCGAGGGCTCTATCGAAAAGCTGGTGGCCCTGGCTGCCCTGATGCCCATCGTTGCCGGTATCGGCGGCAACTCCGGCAACCAGACCATCACCATGATCGTCCGCGCCATGGCGCTGGACCAGGTGGGCACGGGCAATACATCGCGCCTGGTGCGCAAGGAGCTCGGCGTGGCCCTGATCAATGGCCTGATCTGGGGCGGGGTGATCGGCCTGGTGGCCTACTACCTCTACGGCAGCTGGTCCCTGGGCGCGGTGATGACCGGTGCCATGACGCTCAATCTCCTGCTGGCGGCGCTGATGGGGGTGATGATCCCCATGACCCTGGTGCGCATGGGGCGCGATCCGGCCATGGGCGCCAGCGTGATGATCACCGCCATGACCGACAGCGGTGGCTTCTTCATCTTCCTGGGGCTGGCCACGCTGTTCCTGCTCTGATCGCCCCAGTCAAAAAAGCCGCCCCTCGGGCGGCTTTTTCATGTATGGGGGCAGGCAGGCGTGAGCGGCCGTGCCGAAACTCGCCGCGCAGCCATGAAAAAACCGGCAAATGCCGGCTTCTTCAATCGATGCGGGATGGCCTCAGGACTCTTCGGCCGCAGCCAGTTCCGCGTCGTGGGCGATCAGTGCGACCAGTGCATTCTGCTGGCGCCGCGACAGCTGGCGGAAGCGTTGCAGCAACTCGCGTTCGTGCAGGGTCAGCTCCGGGCTGTCCAGGCGCAAGGAAACGCCTTCATCCAGCGCGCCTTCCTGAAGCATGCTTTGCTCGAGGCGGGCGATTATTTCGGAGTTCATGCTGCGGTGGTGGTTGCGGGCCACGACAGCGATGCGTTCGCGCATGCCCTCGGGGAGGCGTACGACGAATTTGTCAGCCGTGCGACTGGAATAAATAGCCTGTTTCATAGGGCGCATACATTCAACCGGTTAGTTCAGGAAAGCGATGCTGGCGATGAGCTGCAAGATTGTCACCGGTTTGACTGTCCTTGGCAGCAATTGTTCAACCAGTCCCGCGATTCGAATCGGTATGACCCTGAGGTCAGCAAAACGTTTCCTTGACGTCAATTTGGTGTCAGATTGTGATTGGAATGGCGGCTTTTTGCCAGCTCCAATTGTCCGATTTGCGATTGGTTGATCACTCCGCTTATTCCCAATTCGCTGTAGGACGACCTCTGCGCACCGGTGCACCCGACCTTGTCCTGTCGCCACGGATGCATTTGCTGCCCTGCTGGTTGATTACGGCCACATGATGCCTTCTCGCCATCACCTTTAAGGGTAGCCGTTGTTGTCTGACCACGCTGCGTGCGAAAGAGTCCTTTGATCCTGCGCAAAACGGGTTCAGAATTTTCGCATTGCTACCCCGTTCTCATTTCGGGCTCGATTCAGGGCCCGGATCTCGTTCTTCCAGGTGTTCAGATGACAGGCAGGCTGATCTATCTCATAGGTCCTTCCGGCTCCGGCAAGGACAGCGTGCTCGATGCGGCGCGTGCGACTCTGGCGGGGCAAGGTTGCCGCGTCGCCCGTCGGGTCATTACCCGTTCCGCCGAAGCCAGCGGCGAAGCGGCCGAAGCCGTCAGCTCCGAGGAGTTCGCCCAGCGCGAAGCCCGGGGGGAGTTCGCCATGAGCTGGTACGCCAATGGCTTGTCCTACGGCATCCCCGCTCTGATCGACGACTGGATGGCCACGGGCGACGATGTGCTGGTGAACGGCTCACGCGGCTACCTGCCGGAAGCCCGGCGGCGCTATCCGCACCTGCTGGCCGTGCTGCTGACGGTGGAGGACGAGACGCTGCGCCAGCGCCTGCATGCCCGTGGTCGTGAGTCGGCGGAGGAGATCGAAGCCCGCCTGGCGCGCAATGCCGGCTTCGCCGATACCCTGCTGGCCGGCGAGAATCCCGACCTCTGCCTGCTGGACAACTCCGGCTCCCTGGCCCAGACCTGCCAGCGTCTGCTGCAGCTCATCGAGGACCATCGCCCGGCCGCGTGGCCGGACTCCGCCTGAACCTCAGTCCAGCGGCAATTCCGTGGTGCGCTTGACCTCGCTCATGGCGATGTTCGAGTGCGCCTCCAGCACGTGCGGGCGTTGCAGCAGCTGGTCGCGCAGGAAGCGCTCGTAGCTGGCGATGTCGCGCGCCACCACTTTCAGCAGGTAATCCGAACCACCGGCCATGGTGTAGCACTCCAGCACCTCGGGGTAGCCGACGATGGCTTCCTCGAACTCGGTGAGGTGGTTGCGGCCGTGGGCGGATAGCTTGATGTTGACGAACACGGTGATCGAAAAGCCCAGCAGCCTGGGATTGAGCAAGGCCACCTTGCGCTCGATCAGTCCTTCTTCCTGCATGCGGTGGATGCGTCGCCAGCAGGGCGATTGCGACAGTTCCACCTTTTCCGCCACCTCGGCGGCGGACAAGTCGGCGTCGTGTTGCAGCAGGCGGAGGATCTTGCGGTCGATGGGGCTGAGTGGGTTCTGCATGAATCAGTCCGGAATCTTTTTCTTGTTGGAAGGATCATGCGCAAGTCTGGCCTTGTGGCTCGAAAATAGAAAGAAAAAATCGGCACCGATAAGTCACAGTCTTGCTACGTGTCCGACGCAGTGATCCTGCGCCGGGCTGAACAACAGATGGCAGCTACCCTTGCCATCGAGGTCGCCATAAAAACAACAGGAGCGCCCGCATGTCTCTGGCCGAGATCCGCCTGGATGACAAATACCGTCTCGCAACCGGTCACCTCTACCTCACCGGCACACAGGCACTCACCCGCCTGCCGATGCTGCAGCGTCAACGGGACCAAGCCCACGGTCTGAACACCGCCTGCTTCATCTCCGGCTACCGGGGTTCGCCCTTGGGCAACCTCGACAAGAGCCTCTGGGAAGCCAAATCCTTCCTCAAGGAAAACCACATCCACTTCCAGCCGGGCGTCAACGAAGAACTGGCCGCCACCGCTTGCTGGGGCAGCCAGCAGACCAGCCTGTTCCCCGGTGCCCGCTACGACGGCGTGTTCTCCATGTGGTACGGCAAGGGCCCGGGCGTGGATCGCTGCGGCGACGTCTTCAAGCACGGCAACTCCGCCGGCGTTTCGGCCCATGGCGGTGTCCTCCTGCTGGCCGGTGACGACCACGGCTGCAAATCCTCCAGCATCGCCAACCAGAGCGAGCACGCCTTCATCGGTGCGTCCATCCCGGTGCTGAACCCGGCCAACGTCCAGGAAATCCTCGACTACGGCATCATCGGCTGGGAGCTGTCGCGCTACAGCGGCTGCTGGGTCGCCCTGAAAACCATCGCCGAGAACGTCGACTCCTCCGCCGTGGTGGATGTGGACCCGCTGCGGATCGAGGTGAAGATCCCGGAAGACTTCGTCCTGCCGGAAGACGGCGTGCACATCCGCTGGCCGGACCCGCCCCTGGCGCAGGAAAAGCGCCTGAACATGTACAAGATCTACGCCGCCCGCGCCTTCGCCCGTGCCAACAACCTCAACCAGGTGATGCTGGATTCCCCGAACCCGCGCCTTGGCATCATCACCACCGGCAAGTCCTACCTCGACGTGCGACAGGCGCTGAACGACCTTGGCCTGGACGAGGAACTGTGCGCCAAGGTCGGTCTGCGGGTGCTCAAGGTCGGCATGAGCTGGCCGCTGGAACCTGTCTCCGTCCACGAATTCGCCGAAGGCCTGGACGAAATCCTGGTGGTGGAAGAAAAGCGCAGCGTCATCGAGGACCAGGTCACCGGCCAGCTCTACAACTGGCCTGTGGATAAACGCCCGCGCGTGGTGGGTGAGTTCGACGAAGAAGGCACCTCCCTGCTGCCCAACCTCAGCGAGCTGACCCCGGCCATGATCGCCCGCGTCATCGCCAAGCGCCTGGCGCCCATCTACTCCAGCGAGCAGATCGAGTCCCGCCTGGCCTTCCTCGCCGCCAAGGAAAAGGCCCTGGCCGCGCCCAAGCACACGACCGTGCGCACCCCGCACTTCTGCTCCGGCTGCCCGCACAACAGCTCCACCAAACTGCCGGAAGGTAGCCGCGCCCAAGGCGGTATCGGTTGCCACTACATGACCCAGTGGATGGACCGCAATACCGACACCTACACCCAGATGGGCGGGGAGGGCGCCACCTGGATCGGCCAGGCCCCCTTCACCGAAACCCCGCACATCTTCCAGAACCTGGGTGACGGCACCTACTTCCACTCCGGCCAACTGGCCCTGCGCGCGGCCGTCGCCGCCGGGGTCAACATCACCTACAAGATTCTCTACAACGATGCTGTGGCCATGACCGGCGGCCAGCCGATCGACGGCGAACTGCGTGTCGACCAGCTCAGCCATCAGGTCTTCGCCGAAGGCGTGAAGCGCATCGCCCTGGTCACCGACGAGCCGGAGAAGTACCCGAATCGCGCCACCTTCGCGCCCATCGTCAGCTTCCACCACCGCCGCGAACTGGATGCCGTGCAGCGCGAATTGCGCGAGTTCAAGGGCGTGTCGGTGCTGATCTACGATCAGACCTGCGCCACCGAAAAGCGCCGTCGCCGCAAGCGCGGCAAGCTGGTGGACCCGGCCAAGCGTGCCTTCATCAACCCGGCTGTGTGCGAGGGTTGCGGCGATTGCAGCGTGAAATCCAACTGCCTGTCCGTGCTGCCGCTGGAAACCGAACTGGGCCGCAAGCGCCAGATCGACCAGAACGCCTGCAACAAGGACTTCTCCTGCGTCGAAGGTTTCTGCCCGAGCTTCGTCACCGTACACGGTGGCAGCTTGCGCAAGCCTGAGGCGGCGGGTGCCAAGGCACTCTTCGTGGCCCTGCCGGAACCGCGCCAGCCGAGCCTGGCCCGTCCCTGGAATATCCTCCTGCCCGGCGTTGGCGGCAGCGGCGTGACCACGGTCGGCGCGCTGCTGGGTATGGCCGCGCACATCGAAGGCAAGGGCTGCACCGTGCTCGACCAGGCCGGTCTGGCGCAGAAATTCGGCCCGGTGATCACTCACATCCGCATCGCCGCCAAGCAGGACGACATCTACGCCGTGCGCATCGCCGCCGGTGAAACCGACCTGCTGCTGGGCTGCGACCTGGTGGTGACCGCCAGCGAGGAAGCCCTCGCCAAGCTCAACGACCGCATCGCCCATGCCGTGGTCAACAGTCATGAAGCGGCTACCGCCGAGTTCACCCGCAACCCCGATGCCCAGGTGCCTGGCGCAGCGATGCGCGAAGCGCTGATGGAAGCGGTGGGTGAGGCCAAGACCCACTTCGTTGACGCCACCCGCCTGGCCACGCGCCTGCTGGGTGACAGCATCGCCACCAACCTCTTCATGCTCGGCTACGCCTACCAGAAGGGTCTGGTGCCCATCTCCGCCGAAGCCATCGAAAAGGCTGTCGAGCTGAACGGCGTTTCGGTGACTCTCAACCAGCAGGCCTTCCTCTGGGGCCGCCGCGCTGCCCACGACCTGGCGGCGGTGGAAAAACTCGCCAAGCCGGCCGAAGTGGAAGCCCCGCGCTGCGAGACCCTGGAAGAGATCGTCCAGCACCGCGCCGACCACCTGCGCGCCTACCAGGACGCCACCTACGCCGAGCGCTATCGCGCCCTGGTGGAGCGCGTGCGCCAGGCCGACAGCGGTGAGGACAAGGCCTTGACCCGTGCGGTGGCCCGCGCCTACGCCAAGCTGCTGGCCTACAAGGACGAGTACGAAGTGGCGCGCCTCTACAGCGACGACACCTTCCGCAAGCAGCTGGAGGAGCAGTTCGAGGGTGATTACCACCTGGAATTCCACCTGGCGCCGTCCTGGCTGGCCAAGCCCGATCCGGTCACTGGCGAACCGCGCAAGCGTCGCTTCGGCCCCTGGATGCTCAAGGCCTTCGGCGTGCTGGCCCGCTTCAAGGTCCTCCGTGGCAGCGCCTTCGACCTCTTCGGCTACAGCGAAGAGCGCAAGCTCGAACGCCAGCTGATTGGCGAGTACGAAGCCCTGGTGGACCTGCTGATCAAGGAGCTGAAGCCGAGCAACTACGCCACCGCCGTCGCCCTGGCCCAACTGCCGGAACAGATCCGTGGCTACGGCCCGGTGAAGGAACGCGCCCTGGCCAAGGTGCGCGAGCAGGAGAAGCAGCTCCGTGCCCGCCTCACCGCCAGCGAGATCCAGGTCCTGCACCTGTTCGACCCGGCCGCCTGACCTCAATGCCGCTCTGAACCTCCCCCCTCTCCCGCTTGCGGAAGAGGGGCCGGGGGAGAGGCGCTCTTCGCTTTGAAACACGCCAATACCGAATCGAGGAACTTCCATGTCCGTCTTCACCCACGTCGAGTTCGATCATCACGAGCAAGTGGTCTTCGGCCACGACAAGGCCTCCGGCCTCAAGGCCGTCATCGCCATCCACAACAGCAACCTCGGCCCGGCCCTGGGCGGCTGCCGCATGTGGCCCTACCTGAATGACGAACAGGCTCTGCGCGACGTTCTGCGCCTGTCCCGTGGCATGACCTACAAGTCCGCCCTGGCCAACCTGCCGCTGGGTGGTGGCAAGGCCGTGATCATTGGCGACCCGCATCGCGACAAGAGCGAAGCGCTGTTCCAGGCCATGGGCGATTTCGTCGACAGCCTGGGTGGCCGCTACATCACCGCCGCCGACTCCGGCACCGGCGTCACCGAAATGCGCATCATGGCCGAGCGCAGCCGCCACGTGGCCGGCGCCGGCACCCGCCAAGCCCTGGGCGGCGGTGTGCGTGACGGCAATCCTTCGCCGTCCACGGCCTATGGCACCTATGTCGGCATTCGCGTGGCGGTGAAGCATCGCCTCGGTCGTGACGACCTGACTGGCCTGAAGGTGGCCATCCAGGGTGTCGGCGAAGTGGGTTTCAGCCTCGGCAAACACCTCAAGGACGCGGGCGCCCAGCTCTGGGTCTGTGACATTCACGAACCCAACGCGCGCCGCGCCGCCGAACAACTGGGCGCCCAGGTGGTGGGGCAGAACGAGATCTACGGCCTGGACGTCGATGTCTTCGCCCCCTGCGCCCTCGGCGGCATCATCAATCCGCAGACCCTTGAGGCCCTGCGTGCTCCGATCATCGCCGGCGCTGCCAACAACCAACTGGCCGACACCGGCCTGGCCGAGGAACTGCGTCGTCGCGGCACCCTCTACGCACCGGACTATGCCATCAACGCCGGCGGCATCATCGACGTCTGGTACGAGCGCAGCGGCGGCAGTGAAGATGCCCTGCGCAAGCATGTCGAAGGCATCGGCGAGACCCTGCGGGAGATCTTCGTGCGTGCTGACAGCGAAGGTCGCACCACCACCGCGGTGGCTGACCTCCTGGCCGAAGAGCGCTTCGGGCGCTGAGGACGTCGCCTCGCGGGACACCGGTCCCGCGAGGCATGACAAATCACGCAGACGTCGCTAACATGCCGCCCGTCCTCCCGACTCACCGGCCTGGTGAGTCCGCCGTGTCCCAGTAGCTCAATTGGATAGAGCATCCCCCTCCTAAGGGGAAGGTTGGTGGTTCGAACCCACTCTGGGACGCCATATATTCCGCGGCTTCGAGCCAATTCTCCTACCAGCAGGCATTACCTGATCCAGGTGAGCAACCATCTGGGCCCCGGTCAGCATTTCGGGCAGCTACCCACGCCTTCATCGAACAGGTGCCGGACGTCGCCGGCATGCTGGAAAGGAACTGACCGCGTTGAAATAAAAAAGGCATGCCCGGCAGGGCATGCCCAAGGATCGGTGCCAGGAATACGCTGTGGACCATGGCACCGTTGGCTCAGGTGGGCGCCATCAAGCGTCCTGGGTTTCCTGCCAGGCCTCGTACAAGTCCTTGCCTTCGTCACGCGCCGGTTGATAGATGAGCTTCATCTCGCGCTGCTCGAGGGGGCGCGCGATTTCCACGTAGCCACGCTCGGCGGACAGCTCGTAGGGTTCGCCGTCTTCGTTGGAATAGGCGTAGTAGACCTTGCTGACACCGGCCAGGTACATGGCGGTCAGGCACATCGAGCACGGGTAGCCGCTGGCGTAGACCACCGCGCCGGTCAGGTCCGTGCTGCCCAGGGCCTTGGCCGCAGCGCGAACGGCCTGCATTTCGGCATGGGCGGTGGGGTCGCAGGTGGTGTCTACCTCGTTGACCGATCGGGCCAGGACCTGGCCGTCCTTGACCAGCACGGCGCCGAACGGCCAGTTCTTGCGCTCGCGCACGTTTTCCATGGCAAGGCGGATCGAATCGATCAAGTGGGTCTCGGCATTGGACATGAATCGTCTCCTTTCGTGGGGTTGGGTTAGCTGCCGCGGTAGGTCGAGAAGCTCCACGGCGAGCAGATCAGCGGCACGTGGTAGTGCTGCGCCGGATCGAAAACGGTGAACCTCACCGGCACGACGTCGGTGAGCGCGACCTGGTCCTTGAAGTGCGCGCCGATCGCGAAACGCAGTTCGAAGTCGCCCGCCCTGGCTGCGTCGGCGGCCAGCATGGGGGCGTCCGTGCGGCCATCGGCATTGCTGATGGTGCGGTTCAGCAACGTGGGCGGGGTGGTGTCCAGGTCGTAGAGTTCGATCGGCACACCGGCGATGGGCTTGCCTGTCGCGAGGTCGAGAACGTGGGTGCTGATGCCAGCCATACGCTTGCTCCGAAGTGGGGGGATGGGGCCGTGGCAATGACTCGCTCAACTGCCGCGGTAGTACCCGTAGTTCCACGGCCCGAACTGCACGGGCAGGTGCAGGCGTTGCTCCGTGCTGGTTACCCGGAAGCGGATGGGCACCTTGGACAGGAACGAAGGGGACGGCAGCCGTGCCCCTTTCATCCGGTAGTAGTCGTCGATGTGCAGGAGCAGCTCGTAGTTGCCGACCTGGTAGCTGTCGTCGATCAGCAGCGGCGCTTCGGTGCGGCCGTTCTGGTTGATCACCAGCTTCTGCAGCAGGACCGGGCGGTCCTGGTCCATCCGCGAGAACGTCACCTGCAGGCCTGTCGCGGCCGCGCCGTGATAGGTGTCGAGGATGTGGATCGTCAGCCGCGGGCTCACACCGTGCAGCGAGATCGGCCCCGCGGCCTGCGCAGGCTGCAGGCCAGCACCCGAGGGATTGGAACATGCCTGGCGGGACATCAGCAGGCCGCCGGCCATGGCGATCGTGCCCATGACGAACTGCCGGCGATTGGGATGAAGGATGTCAGTCATGGATCAACCCTCCTTGCGACGCGCATGGGCGATGCCGACGATCACCAGCACCGCGGCCAGCAGTTCGATCGCCGCTACCAGGTAGAGCCCCGGGGCGAGACTGCCCGTGGCGTTCTTGACCAGCCCCAGCACATAGGGCGCACCGAAGCCGGCCAGGTTCGACACCGAGTTGATCAGGGCGACGCCGATGGCCGCGGCGCTGCCCGCCAGGTACAGGTTGGGCAACTGCCAGAAGACCGGAATCGCGCTCATGGTGCCCGCCAGCGCGATCACCATGGCGGCCATGACCAGGGCGGGCATGATGCTGGTGGCGCCGAGCAGCGTCGCCATCACCGCCATGGCCAGGGCGGCGAAGCCGGCGGGCAGCGCGAAGTGCCAGCAAACCTCCTTGCTGCGGTCGGAGTGGGTGCCGTTGAGGATCATCCCGGCGGCGCCGAAGACGTAGGCGAGGGCGGCGATCCATCCGATCACCATGGGCGTGCCGAAGCCCGCGTCACGGATGATGGTGGGGATCCAGAAGGTCAATGCCGAGTTCGCGCACAAGAGGCAGAAGAAGATCGCGATCAGCAGCCAGACCTTCGGGTTGCGGAACAGCGTGCGCCAGTCATGCCCACGCTCGCCCATCGCGCGCCGGTCCTGCTCCAGGACGTTGCCGATGACCTGTTTTTCGGCGGCCGTCAGCCACGTTGCCTGCTCCGGGCGATCGGTCATGTAGAAGTACGCCACGATACCGGCCAGCACCGAGGGGATCCCTTCGAGCACGAACAGCCACTGCCAGCCGTGCTGGCCGGCCACGCCGTCCATCGAGGTCATGATGCTGCCCGCCAGCGGCCCACCGATCACGCCGGCGATGGCAGATGCCGACATGAAGGTGCCAAAGGCCTTTGCACGACGGGAGCTGGGGTACCAGTAGGTGAGGTAGAGGATGATCCCGGGATAGAAGCCAGCCTCGAAGGCCCCCAGGAGGAAGCGCAGGATGTAGAACTGCGTCGGGGTGGTGACGAGCGACTGGAGGATGCAGATGACGCCCCAGCCGATGGTGATGCGCATGATCGTCTTCTTCGCCCCGATTTTCTGCAGCAGGGCGTTGGACGGGACTTCAAAGAAGAAATAACCGAGGAAGAAGATGCCGGCACCCAGGCCGTAGACCGCCTCGCTGAACTGGAGCGAGTCGAGCATCTGCAACTTGGCGAACCCGATGTTCACCCGGTCCAGCCACGCCAGTACCCACAGGGTGCAGAGGAAGGGAAGCAGCCGCCATGAGACCTTGCGGTACACGGTGTCTTCGGCGCAAGACTCCGTGGCGGAATGAATTGACGCGTGCTGTTCAGTCACAGACATGGGTAACTCCTGCAAGGAATCGACCTGCCAGAGCCGCGAACGCACCGACCGTGAATCGGGACTGCCGCATCAACGACTGTGAGGGCCGTATTTTTGTTGTGGACCCTCACCATAGGCCAGCATCAGGCGCACCAACATCGCTGTGGCGTTATAGACCCCATAGCAAACTCGTAGTCATTCAGGAATGAAGCCGCCTGGAGGGCTGGATTCGATTGTCGCGGTGCAGGCCTGAGGCGCTTTACATTGCTGCTTTCGCAGCCCTGCCAGTAAAGTGAAATCGATAACCGACGATAAAACCCTGCGGATTTAGGGAGCGCCATGCGAAGCGATGAGCCATTGGACACTTACCTCCTGCGTGTCCTGTGCACCCTGGTCGAGGAAAGGAGCGTTTCCCGTACCGCCATCCGGATGAACCAGTCGCAGCCGGCGTTGAGCACCGCGCTCAAGCGGCTGAGGAAGCTGTTCGGCGATCCGCTGTTGATCCGGGAAAAGAACGCGATGGTGCCGACCGAACGCGCGCTGCAGCTGGTACAGGACGCGCAGGTCGCACTCAACGCGCTGGACAAGATGCTCAGCGCCGACGAGGTGTTCGACCCGCTGCGCTCGGAGCGAACCTACACCATTGCCATGCCGGACTACCTGGCGCCGCCGTTCCTGGCGGACCTGGTCCGCAGGTTCCGGCAAAGCGCTCCACGATCGAAGCTGGTGACCTTGCCGCTGGGGAGCGAGTACGACTATGAGAAAGCCCTGGCCGAGGGGCAGGTGGACCTCGTCATCGGCAACTGGCCGACCCCTCCCGAACACCTGCACATGGCCGTCCTGCTCGAGGACGAGGTGGTCTGCCTGATGGCCAGGGACCACCCGTTGGGCAAGGCCGGCAAGCTCACGGCGCAGAGCTACATCAATGCCTCCCACCTGGTGCCGCTGCCTTACTCCAGCTCCCAGCGTGGCGTGGTGGAGAGCACCTTGGCCACCCTGCGCCTGAGCCGCAGCAAGCAGGTATCCTGCCCTTACTTCACCCTGGCGCCGTACCTGGTGGGCGAGTCGGACCTGATCCTGACCACGGCGCGGCACTTCGCCGCCTACTATGCGCGCCGCCTGCCGCTGGTCATCAAGCCCTCGCCCTTCGACTTCCCGCTGATGCGCTTCTACGCCCTGTGGCATCCGAACAAGCATCGCTCCAAGGCCCATGCCTGGCTGCGTGGGCTGCTGTCCGACAGTGCCGGCGTGCTCAAGACGGTCTCTGGCAGCGCCTAGGCAAGCGGCCATCGCCGGGCTGCACCCCAGCACGGACGCGGGAAATGCGTCGATTGTTATACGGCCAATAGAGCCAGCCCACTGTCGGTGGTGAAAACGGGGTTCCTATACTCGGGCCTCGTTTTCGGCTCCTTCAGGATTTCAACGACCATGTCCCAGACCAATCAGCAAGCCACCAGTCTCGCAGCGATCAATGCGATGGGTAAGGATCAGTTCATCCAGACGCTCGGCGACATCTTCGAGCACTCGCCCGATGTGGCCGAGGATGCCTGGGAGGCCCGGCCGTTTCCGTCCGTGGAGGCACTGCACGATGCCATGATGGCGAGCATCCGGGCCCGCAGCGTCGAGGCGCGCAAAGCCTTCTTCGACCGCCACCCAGAACTGTCCGCCGAGGCGGTGCGCGGGGGGGGCATGACTGCCGCTTCCGTCGACGAACAGAGCAGCGCCGGCCTGCACGTGTTGTCCCGGGACGAGGAAGCGCACTTGCAACGGATGAACCGCCAGTACCGTGAGCGCCATGGCTTCCCCTTCATCATCTGCGTCCGCCATTACACCAAGGCGGGCATCTTCTTCGAGCTGGAGAACCGTGTCGCACGCGAGACCCCGTTTGAGCTCGACTATGCGTTGAACCAGATCAAGGCCATCACCCGCGGTCGCCTGAACCAGCGAGTGGCGTGAGCGGCAGGAAAGCCGTGGCTGCGTCATCGAATTGACCTGCCCGCTGGGGCAGGCCAATTGGCAGTTCAACCAATACCTCCCCTGGATTCAGGGTTTGGCCACCTGCCAAACCTGATTCACGCCGTCGCCGGTCGTGTCGCCAGGCTTGGCGTCCTTGATCCAGGTGTACAGAGGCTTGCCCTGATAGGCCCATTGCTGGCTGCCATCATCGCGCGTGATGACCGTGTAGCCATTGCCAGGCTCGGCACTGGCCGGGGCCATGAGGGGTGGCCAGTTCTGGGCGCAGGGGCCATTGCAGGCGGATTTGCCTTCAGAGTCCTTGGCAAAGGTGTAGAGGGTCATTCCCTGGCTGTCGGCGAGGGTCTTGCCCAAGGCGGTGTCGACGGCCTTGGCCGGGTCTGCGGCCAGGGCCAGGGAGGACAGGCCGCAAAGGGTCAGGGCAGCAGCAGGAGACAGCAGTTTTTTCAGCATGGAGAACCTCTCGTGTCGTGAAGGGTACGTTCAACGTTCGGGTTTCGGTGCACAGGGCTGTGGCGTAACCCAGCCACTGCGAACGAGACGCCCCACGAGACTGTTTATTCCGCCGCTGACGATTTTTTCTCAGCCATGTACCTGCCATGGCCATAAACACTGACCTCATCCCGAGTGGCTGCCGCCATCTCTTGCACTGCGCAGAGGCGCTTGGCTTGCACCCGCTACCGCCCCGCGCTTGACTGAATGATTGGGGGCTCACCTCACGGGAGAACTCAGATGCTCAAGCGCTTGATCCCCTTCTTAATGGTGGCGTTGTTCATTGCAATCAGTGGCTCGTCCTGCGATGGCGGCAGTGGTGGCGGTGGTGGTTCGCAGCAAAGCGAGCCGATGGGCGGTGGCGGAGGCTACTAGACCGATCGAAGCCCCGCCTTGCGCGGGGCTTTCGTTTCATGGCCACCCCTGCAGGCTGTGCAGCTTGATCCGCCACGGGCAGAATGCCCGGGATTTCACTGCATCCCGAGGTCTCGGCCGTGCCAAATCCCCCCTTCGTGAACTCGCGCCATGCTCAGCGCTGAGCTCAAGGCCTTCTATATGGTCGCCCGCCTGGGCAGCATCACCCAGGCGGCGAAGAAGCTCGGCCTCAGCCAACCCACGGTGACCACCCAGATCCGCAATCTTGAAGGCCAGTACGGCGTCGAACTGTTCCGCCGTGGCGGTCGCCGGCTGGTGGTAAGCGAGGAGGGCGCCCGGTTGCTGCCCATGGTCAAGGTGCTGCTGCAGCAGGAAGCCGATATCGAGTTCTACCTGCGCAATTGCGGGCAGATGCAGGGCACCCTGCGCATCGGCGCCACCGCGCCGTACTACATCCTCGACCTGGTACGCGCCTTTCGCGCGCGCTTCCCGCAGACCGACGTGTCACTGGAGATCGGCAATTCCCAACAGGTGATCGAAGCGCTGGAGGAATACCGGGTCGATCTCGCCGCTTCCTCACAGTGCCTGGATGACGCCCGCCTGACCCGCATCGTCCTCGGCAGCGACCCGCTGGTGCTCGCCGTACACCGCGAACACCCGCTGGCCCGGCGCAAGTCGGTGAGCCTTTCGGACCTCAAGGGCCACTGCCTCTTGATGCGCGAACCCGGCTCCACCACCCGCCAGCTCACCGAGGACATGCTCAAGGAAGCCGGCATCTCCATCGGCCCGCTGCTGGAAATCGGCAGCCGCGAGTCCATCCGCGAAGCGGTGATCCGCAACCTCGGCATCAGCGTCATCGCCCGCCACGAAGTGCCGGATAACCCGGAGCTGCGGGTGATCGAACTCAAGGGCGCGCCCCTGATCGACGAATACCTCTACTGCCTCAAGGAGCGCCGCCAGGCGCGGCTGCCGGCAGCCTTCCTGGCCCTGGCCCGCGAAGAAACCACGTAGGGTGGATCACGCTTCATCGATCCACCATTCGCGGTCTCCCGGGACGCCGGACGGTGGAAATGAAAGGCGATTTCCCACCCTACGTGTGCCGGTAGTCGCGTAGCCCGGATGAAATCCGGGGAACCCTCGCGCAGGAACTCTCGGATTGCATCCGGGCGGCGAACCCTCATGTGGGGGTTCGCTGAGGGCGGTATCGCCGCCCCTCATGGCTTGCAGGGCAGCCTTCGGCCTGCTTGGCGATCGAAATCGCGCCCCCACAGGGTTCCGCACGGTGGTAGTCCTCAGAAGGCTCCTGCCTGGTTATTAGTTTTATTTAACAAACTCTAATAGATGCAGTCGGTGAGCTCAGCAGGATGCCCGATTGTCAGAACGTCAAGTCCCTGGACAACCATCAATACGGCTACCGTCTCAGGGTCGGCAACTACCGGGTCCTCTTCGATTGGGATGGCGGAATCAGGGTTGTTGATGTTCAGGAGGTAAAGAAACGCGATGAACGGACCTACTAGCATTCAGATCATCAACGGCGCGGATGGCAAGCCGGCTTTCGTCGTCATTCCCTATGAGGAGTACATTGCCCAACGCCGCCTCCATGACGACCTGATCCCCCACGATGTGGTCAGCCGCATGGTCGATGGCGCCACAGCGATTCGCGCCTGGCGCGAACATCTGGGCCTTACCCAGGCGGAGGTGGCCGGGCATCTCGGCATCACCCAGTCCGCCTATGCACAACAGGAATCGTCTTCCAGGCCACGCAAGGCCACTCGCGAGCGGATTGCAATGGCCTTGGGCATCAGGTCCGACCAATTGCAGCTCTAATGGGGGAGGGCCACGAATTCTCATGTGGAGGCGATTTCATTCGCTGAGGGCAACGCAGTTGCCCCCTGATGGATTGCAGAGCAGCCCTTCGGCCTGCTCAGCGATTGAAATCGCCCCCACAGGGTTCCGCCTGGCAACGAGTAGTCCCAAGGGTGGATCACGCTTCACCGATCCACCATCAGGCCATGCCGAACGGCGATGGTGGATAGAAAAGCGCTATCCACCCTACATCACGCCCACCTCCCCATCCCAAATCCACCAATGCCACTATCGGCGGACTTTGCCTAATCGCCATCTGGCCTTCGCAATCCCTCCCTAGCATCAACCTCGTCGAGCCGTGCCCCTGTGCACGCCAACCGCTTAACGAGGTACCGCCATGTCTCACCCCGACCAGCACGCCACCCATATGCGGGTGCGAGATATCCACAAGCGCTTCGGCCACTTTACCGCCCTGGGCGGGGTGAGCCTGGATATCGCCGAGGGCGAACTGGTGTGCCTGCTGGGGCCGTCCGGTTGTGGCAAGACCACGCTGCTGCGTTGCATCGCCGGGCTGGAACAGCAGGACAGCGGCACCCTGCATATCGGCCAGCGGGACATTTCCCGCCTGCCGCCCCAGGCCCGTGACTACGGCATCCTGTTCCAGTCCTACGCGTTGTTCCCCAACCTGACGGTGGAGCAGAACATCGCCTACGGCCTGGCCGGCGCCAGCCGTGAACAGGCTCGCGCCCGGGTGGCCGAGATGCTGGAGCTGGTAGGTCTTTCCGGCAGCGAGAAGAAGTTCCCCGGCCAGCTCTCCGGCGGCCAGCAGCAACGCGTCGCCCTGGCCCGCGCCCTGGCGCCAGCGCCGTCCCTGCTGCTGCTGGACGAGCCCATGTCGGCACTGGATGCCCGCGTGCGCGAACACCTCTGCACCGAACTGCGCCAGCTGCAGAAGAACCTGGGCATCACCACTCTGATGGTCACCCACAATCAGGACGAGGCCATGCTGATGGCCGACCGCATCGCGGTGATGAACCAGGGCCGCGTGGAGCAGTACGGTACCCCGCAGGAGATCTACCGCCAACCGGCCACGCCCTTCGTCGCGGAGTTCGTTGGCCAGGGCAACTGGCTGCCCTTCGAGTCGCGCCAGAATGGCCATGCCCGCGTCGGCAGCCTCGACCTGCGCCTGCCCGAGTCGGCTGGCGCTGCCGCTAGCGGCCGCCTGTTCTGCCGCCCCGAAGCCATCGCCATCAACCCCACCGAGCAGCAGGACAACCGTTTCCGCGCCCAGGTGCGGGAGATCACTTTCCTCGGCAATCGTTGCCGCATGAGCTTCGAGCTGGAGCAACTGCCGGGTCATCCGCTGCTGGCCGAGCTGGATCCCGAGAGCCTGCCGCGCCTGGGTACCCCGGATATCTGGGTGGCGCTGCCGTCGCGCAGCCTGCAGGTGTTCGCCTGAGATGGATGCCGTGATCAAGCTGGACAAAGCCCCGGCCAAGGGTGTGCTACGCACCGACCTGGGCGACCGCCTCTTCGTGCAGGGCGGCAAAACCCTGTTTCTGGGCGTGCTGACCGTGGCCGTGCTGCTGCCGCTGCTGGCCATCTTCTGGCGCGGCTTCAGTGGTGATGCAGGGCAGGGCGGCGGTCTCGCTGCGGCCCGGGAGTTGTTCGCCAGCGCCAACTTCCACTGGCTGCTGGGCAACAGCCTGAAGGTATCCCTCAGCGTGGCCGCCATCGTGGTGCCCACCGCCTACCTGTTCGCCTATGCGCTGCAGCGCACGCTGATTCCGGCCAAGGGGCTGTGGCGGGGGATATCCCTGCTGCCGCTGCTGGCGCCGTCGATGCTGCCGGGCATCGCGCTGATCTACCTGTTCGGCAACCAGGGCCTGCTGCGCGACTGGCTGCCGGACAACATCTATGGCTTCTGGGGCATCGTCCTGGGCCAGGCCATCTACACCTTCCCCCATGCGCTGATGGTGCTGCTCTCGGCCCTCGGCATGGCGGACGCGCGCCTGTTCGACGCGGCCGCCAGCATGGGCGCCGGCCCCTGGAAGGCGTTTCGCAGCATCACCTGGCCGGCCACCCGCCAGGCGGTGTTCGCCGCCTTCTGCCTGGTGTTCACCCTGTGCATCACCGACTTCGGCGTGCCGGTGGTCGTCGGTGGCGACTACCAGGTGCTGGCGCTGGAGGCCTACAAGGCGGTGGTTGGCCAGCAGCAGTTCGGTCGTGGTGCGCTGATCGGCATGGTGCTGCTGGTGCCGGCGCTGCTCAGCTTCGGCGTCGATGCCTGGCTGCGTCGCCGCCAGGGCGAGGCCATGAGCGGCCGTGCGCAGGTGTTCCATCCGGCGCCGTCGAAGGTGCGCGATGCCTGCTTCCTGGCCCTGGTGCTGGTGGTCTGCGCTGTCCTGCTGCTGGTGCTGGGCATGGCCGTGTACTCGTCCCTGGTGAAGTTCTGGCCCTACAACCTGTCGCTGTCCCTGCGTCACTACGCCTTCGAGGAAACCGCCGGCGGCGGCTGGCTGGCCTACCGCAACAGCCTGACCCTGGCCACCTGCACGGCCTTGTTCGGCGGCGCGCTGATCTTCACCGGCGCCTACCTGATGGAGAAGACCCGTGGCCAGCAGTGGCTGAACCAGGCCCTGCGTCTCCTGAGCTTCGTGCCCATGGCGGTACCCGGCCTGGTGCTCGGCCTCGGCTACGTCTTCTTCTTCAACCTGCCGGGCAACCCGCTGCATTTTCTCTACGGCAGCATGACCCTGCTGGTGATCTGCTCCATCGCGCACTTCCTGACCACCGCGCAGATGACCGCCACCACCGCCCTGCGCCAGCTGGACGGCGAGTTCGAGGCTGCCGCGCTGTCGCTCAAGGCGCCGCTGTGGCGCCACTACCTGCGGGTGACGGTGCCCATCTGCCTGCCGGCGCTGCTGGATATCGTCCGCTACCTGTTCGTCTCGGCCATGACCACGGTGTCCGCCGCCATCTTCCTCTACAGCCCGGACAGCATCCTCGCCGCCGTGGCCGTGCTGAACATGGATGACGCCGGCAACGTCGGCGGCGCGGCCGCCATGTCCACCCTGATCCTGCTCACCTCGGCCGCGGTTTCCCTGCTGCTGGCCTGGGCCTCGCGCGGCCTGCTGCGCCGGTCCCAGGCCTGGCGCCGGGGCGCACCGGCCACTCCCTGAACAACCACAAACCGCAAGCCAACCCCGACAAGGAGCTTTCCATGTTCAAACGCCTCGCCCTCGCCGCTGCCGCAGTGGCCGGCTTCAGCCTCCAGGCCCACGCCGCCACCGAGCTGACCGTTTACACCGCCCTGGAAGCCGAACAGCTGTCGGCCTACAAGAAGGCCTTCGAAGCGCAGAACCCGGACATCGAGATCAAGTGGGTGCGCGACTCCACCGGCATCATCACCGCCAAGCTGCTGGCCGAGAAAGACGCCCCGCAGGCTGACGCCGTCTGGGGCCTGGCGGCTTCCAGCCTGGCCATCCTCGATGCGCAGGGCATGCTGGAGAAGTACGCGCCCAAGCACCTGGAAACCATCGGCGCCAACTACCGCGACGCCGCCAACCCGCCGGCCTGGGTAGGCATGGACGTGTGGGCCGCGACCATCTGCTTCAACACCGTTGAGGCCGAGAAGCAGGGCCTGGCCAAGCCCGGCAGCTGGGAAGACCTGACCAAGCCTGAATACAAGGGCAAGATCGTGATGCCGAACCCGGCTTCCTCCGGCACCGGCTTCCTCGACGTCAGCGCCTGGCTGCAGACCTTCGGCGAGAAGCAGGGTTGGGCCTACATGGATGGCCTGCACCAGAACATTGGCCAGTACGTCCATTCCGGCTCCAAGCCGTGCAAGCTGGCTGCCGCGGGTGAGTTCCCCATCGGCATCTCCTTCGAATACCCGGCTGTGCAACTGAAGCGCCAGGGTGCTCCGCTGGACATCGTCCTGCCGAAGGAAGGCCTGGGCTGGGAAATCGAAGCCACCGGCATTGTCAAGGGCACCGACCAGATGGAAGCAGCGAAGAAACTCGCCGACTTCTCCGCCAGCCCCGCCGCCATGGAGCTGTACAAGGAGAACTTCGCCGTCCTCGCTGCCCCTGGCATCGCCAAGCCGCAGACCGAACTGCCGGCTGACTACGAGCAGCGCCTGATAAAGAACGACTTCGCCTGGGCCTCGCAGAACCGCGACCAGATCCTCGCCGAATGGCGCAAGCGTTACGACGGCAAGTCCGAGAAGCTGCCGCAGTAATACGCCGGCCCGGCCTCGTGCATGGCTAGCCCCTCTCCCTCTGGGAGAGGGGTTGGGGTGAGGGATGCCGGGCCCCGCTCGATTCCAAGGAGTCACTCCATGCCCCTGCAAGACACCGATATCGCCGTCGTCGGCGCCGGCATCCTCGGCCTGTCCCACGCCTACGCCGCCGCCCGGCGTGGCCTGCGCGTCAGCGTTTTCGAACGCAGCGCCACGCCGCTCGGCGCTTCGGTGCGCAACTTCGGCCAGGCCCTGGTCACCGGCCAGCCGCCGGGCCCGATGCATGCCCTGGCCCGCGACAGCCGCGAGATCTGGGCCGGCTGGGCCGAGGCCGCTGGATTCCATATCCGCCGCAACGGCTCGCTGCTGTTCGCCCGCACCCGCGCCGAGGAGGAGCTGCTGGAAGCCTTCTGCGAAGTGCGCGCGCCGGAACACGGCTACCACGTCGAGCTGCTGCGCGGCGAACGCCTGCATGACCTCTACCGGGGCCAGTTCAGCCACCACCGTGCCGCCCTGCTGGGCCTGGATGACCAGCAGATCTACTCCCGCGAGGCCGTGCCCGCGCTGGTGGACTACCTGCGCCGCGAGTACGGCGTCGAGTTTCATTTCTCCACTCTGGTGCGTGATGTCGAGCCGGGGGTTATCCACAGCACCAAGGGCCGCTGCCGGGCCGAGCAGATCATCGTCTGTTCCGGGCATGACTATCAGACCCTGCTGGCCGAGCAGATCGCCCCGCTGCAGCCCCAGGTATGCCGGCTGCAGATGCTGCGGGTGCGCCCGGAGTGCGACTTCGGCCTGAACCAGGCGGTGCTCACCGGGCTCAGCTGCGTCCACTACGGCGCTTTCGCCGACCTGCCGGAAGCGGAGGCCATCCGCGAGCAGATCCAGAAGGAGCAGCCGCAGCTGGAGGCGCACGGCATCCACCTGCTGGTCAGCCCGACGCCTTACGGCGAGCTGATCGTCGGTGATTCCCACCACTACGGCAGCGATGCCTCGCCGTTCAATGCCGAGGTGGTGGACGACATCATGCTGGCGCTGGCCGAACACACCCTGGGCACCCGCCTGAAGGTGGTGGAGCGTTGGCAGGGCGTCTACGGCGCTCGCGGGCCGGGGCCGTATTCGGTGCTCAGGGCGGCGCCGGGGGTGACCGCCGTGTTGATGCACAGCGGCGTGGGCATGAGCGTGGGACCGGCTCTCGGGGAGCGGACGATGGCGGGGTTGCTGGCCTGATCCGAGCAATGGGCGGAATGCTTGTTGTAGGGGCGAATTCATTCGCCAAGGGCGGCGCAGCTGCCCCCTGGTAGCTCGAAGGGCAGACCTTCGGTCTGCTTGGCGAATGAATTCGCCCCTACAGAGAAATGATCGCCCCATCGAATGCGGGATCAATCCAACCGCTTGTGCACCCGCATCACCGCGACGGTGAGCATCACCAGGGTGAACACCACCAGCACCACCAGCTCCAACCAGAGGTCGGCCAGGCCCGCGCCGCGCAGCATGATGCCGCGGGTCAGGCGCAGGAAGTGGGTCAGCGGCAGTATCTCGGCTATCCACTGCGCCACCTTGGGCATACCGGCGAAGGGGAACATGAAACCCGACAGCAGAATCTGCGGCAGGAAGGTGAAGAAGGCCATCTGCATCGCCTGGAACTGGCTGCGGGCGAGGGTGGAGATGAACACCCCGAGGGTCAGGCTGGCGAGGATGAACACCAGCGCCGCGCCGTAGAGCTCCAGCAACGAGCCGCGTACCGGCACCTCGAACAGCCAGAGCCCCACCAGCAGGATCACCGTCACCTGCACCAGGCCGATGCCGACGAAGGGCAGCACCTTGCCCAGGGTCAGTTCCCAGGGCGAAACGGGCGTGGTGATCAGCAGTTCCATGTTGCCGCGCTCCCGCTCGCGCACCAGCGCGATGGCGGTGAACAGCACCATGGTCATGGTCAGGATCACGCCGATCAGCCCCGGTACGGTGTTCAGCGGCGCCAGGCGTTCCGGGTTGTAGAGGTTGACCACTTGCACGCCGGTGAGGTTGGGCCAGCCGGGCAGGGGGTAGGCCGCCAGCTGGCGGGCGGAGGCCTGCACCACCTGGTCGGAACCGTCCACCACCAGCTGCAGCGGTGGGCGGTCGCGGCGCTGCAGGCGTGCCTCGAAGTCCGGTGGCACCACCAGGGCGGCGCTGATGCTGCCCTCGCGCAGCAACTGGTCGAGCTGTTGCGGGTTGGCCAGTTGGTAGCGGTAATCCAGCACCTGGCTGGCGCCGAATTCGGCCACCACTTCGCGGGAGCGGGCGGTGTCGGCCTGGTCCAGCACGGCGGCGTGCAGGCCGCGCACGTCCATGTTGATGGCGTAGCCGAAAAGGATGAGCTGCATGATCGGGATGCCGACGATCATGGCGAAGGTCAGGCGGTCGCGGCGCAGCTGGCGCAGTTCCTTGAGGACGATGGCCCCCAGGCGGCGCAGGTTCATGATGACGCTCCAGCCCGTTCGAGCGGGCGGTGGGTGACGGCGACGAAGACGTCTTCGAGGTTGGCCTGGGTGTAGGTCACTTCGGCTTCCACGCCGTGGTCGGCCAGGCGTCGGGCGATGCGCTCGCGGGCATCGGCGACGGCACTGAGCACCCGCAGCGAGGCGCCGATCTGGGCCATGGCGATGACCTCCTCGGCGCCTTGCAGGGCTCGCTGGGCCTGGCGCGGCTGGGCGCATTCCACCAGCAGCGGGCGGCCCGGCAGGGCGGCCATCAGCTCCGCCGGGCTGCCGTCGGCCACCAGCCGGCCGGCGTCGAGGATACCGAGGCGGGTGCAGCGTTCCGCTTCATCCATGTAGTGGGTGGAGACCAGCAGGGTGGTGCCGGCTTCCGCCAGCTCGAACAGCGAATCCCAGAATTCCCGGCGCGACTGGGGGTCCACGGCGCTGGTGGGTTCGTCCAGCAGCAGCAGGTCGGGCTTGTGCAGCACCGCGCCGGCCAGGGCCAGGCGCTGCTTCTGGCCGCCGCTCATGGTGCCGGCCAGCTGCTTGCGGCGATCGGCCAGCCAGTAGCGCTCCAGCAGTTCGTCGATACGCTGGCGCGCCGCGCGGCGGTCCAGCCCCTGGACGGTGGCGAGGAATTCCAGGTTCTCGCCCACCGTCAGGTCTTCGTAGAGGGAGAACTTCTGGGTCATGTAGCCGATGCGCCGCTTCAGGACCTCGGCGTCGCGGGGGACCTGGCAGCCCAATACGTCGATCTCGCCGCTGCTGGGCAGCAGCAGCCCGCAGAGCATGCGGATGGTGGTGGACTTGCCGCTGCCGTTGGGGCCGAGGAAGCCGAAGACCTCGGCGCGGTTGACGTGCAGGTCCAGCCCGTCGACCGCGGCGAGTTGGCCGAAGTGCTTGGTCAGGCCGCTGGCGCGGATGACGATTTCTTCATTGCTGTTCATGGCTCACTCGCTCCGCCTGCACCGGCAGGCCGGCGGGCAGCTGCCGCGCGGCCTCGCCCTTGAGCACCAGTTCGGCGCGGTAGACCAGGCGGCTGGCGTCTTCACCGGTCAGCGCGAAGTAGGGGGTGAAGCTGGATTCGCTGGCGATACTGCGCACCGTCGCATCGAAGGGCTCGGGCACGCCTTCCACCTTCACCTTGAGGGCGTCGCCGATGGCGATCTGCGGGCGCACCGAGGCCGGCACGTAGACCCGCGCATAGGGCGCGTCACCCACCAGCAGGCTGACCAGTTCGGCGTTCAGCGGCGGTTGGTCGCCAGGCTTGAAAGGCAGGGCGTCGACCCGGCCGGCGCGGGGCGCGCGCAGGCTGAGGTGCTCGCGGGTGACCTGCAGTTGCGCCAGTCGGCCCTGGGCGGCCTGGAGCTGGGCGGTGGCCTGCTCGATCTGTTCCGGGCGGGTGCCGTTGGTGAGTTCGCGCAGCTGGGCGTCGGCGTTGTTCACCGCGGCGTGCGCCTGGTCGCGGGCGGCGCGGGCGCGATCCAGCTCGGCAATGGCCACCTGGTGGCGCTGGTAGAGGGCCTGGATGCGCTGGAAGGTACGCTCGGCGTCGGTGAGTTCGGCGCGGTTGCGGCTGAGGGTGGCGCGGGCGGCGTCCATGGTTTCGCTGCGCGCGCCGTTGGCCAGCTCGTCGAGCCGCGCCTGGGCCAGGCCGACGTCGCCTTCGGCTTCCTTGAGGCGGGCGTCGAGACGGCGCGGGTCCAGTTCCAGCAGGAGCTGGCCTTCGTGCACCCGATCGCCTTCCGCCACGCGCCAGGCGAGGATGGTTTCCGAGGCCTCGGCAGGCAGGCCGATGCGGTCCCATTCCAGGGTGCCGAGCAGGGGTTCCCGCGCCGGGTCTTCGCAGCCGGCGAGCAGGGTGAAGGCCAGCAGGCAGGGCAGCAACCTGTTCATGGTTTCACCTCCAGGCCGCGCTCCAGCAGCGCCAGTATGTGCTTCACCATGGCCTCGTCACCCAGTTCCGGGCTGGCGAAGATGCCGCGCCAGATCTGCCCGGCGGCGTAGGGCAGCATCACCAGGCCCACCAGCGAAACCACCAGCAGGCGTGGGTCGATGTCGGGGTTCAGGCGTCCGCCGGCCTGGGCCGCGGCGAAGCGCTGGGCCAGCAGGATGGGCACCATGGGTGCGAAGCGCCCGGCGAGCATTTCCCGCAGGGCGCCGCCTTCGCAGAGCACTTCGCGCACCCAGAGCGGGGGCAGCCAGGGATTGCGGCTGAGGTTGGCGCTCATGCCACGGACAAAGGCGGTGACCAGCTCCAGCGGGTCGTCTCCCACTTGCTGCAGGCGTTCGGCCATGCCCTGGAACAGCGGCAGCAGGCGCTCTTCCACCATGGCGTCCACCAGGCGTTCCTTGTTGCCGAAGTAGTAGTTGACCAGGGCCGGCGTCACCCCGGCCTGCTGGGCGATGCCGCGCAGGCTGGCGGCGTGGATGCCGATTTGGGCGAAGGCCTGGGTGGCGGCGTCCAGCAGGCGCTCGCGCTGGAGCTGGGAATCGCCGGTGGGGCGGCCGGGGGAGCGGGGGCGGGTCACGGGAACTCTCCGGGGAAGGAACAACGGTTTTATTTAAATATTCATTTAATTAATTAGCAACGAAGAGCCGACGAACGCGAAATTGCCCTCTGGACGAAAACAGATAGGAAGCTAATAATAAGTCTTGCGTATAGCTGGCCGGCCCCGGCGGGCTATCTTCAATTTCTATCTGGTTGACCCCTGGACCTTGCCCGTGCGCGATACCCTGCGTGCCTTCCTGGCGCCTGACATCCCGGCGCTGCAATTCGTCATCAAGACCCTGCTGGGTGGCGGCCTGGCGCTTTGGTGCGCATTCCGCTTCGACCTGCAGCAGCCGCAGTGGGCGCTGATGACCGCCTTCATCGTGGCCCAGCCGCTCTCCGGCATGGTGGTGCAGAAGGGCCTGGCGCGGCTGCTCGGCACCCTGGTGGGGACGATCATGTCGGTGGTGATCGTGGCGCTCTTCGCCCAGACGCCCTGGCTGTTCCTGCTGGCGCTGGCCACCTGGCTGGGCATCTGCACCGCCGCGTCGACCATGATGCGCAGCGCCTGGTCCTACTCCTTCGTGCTGGCCGGCTACACCGTGGCCATCATCGGCCTGCCGGCCATCGCCCATCCGCTGACGGTGTTCGACCAGGCGGTGGCCCGCAGCACGGAAATCTGCCTCGGCATCATCTGCGCCACCTTGACCAGCGCGCTGCTCTGGCCGCAGCGGGTCGAACGGCAGCTGGCCCGGCAGGCGCAGGACGCCTGGCAATGCGGAATCCAGGCGGCGCTCACGGCGCTCAAGGGCGAACGCCACGAGCGCCAGGGCCTGCTCGGCGTGCTCGGGCGCATCGTTGCGGTGGATGCCCAGCGCGAGCATGCCTGGTTCGAGGGCAACCGCGGTCGCCAGCGCGCCATGGCCCTGCAGGTGCTCAGCCACGACCTGCTCAGCCTGCTGCGCCTGGCCCGTGGCGTCTCTCGGCAGTGGCGCCAGTTGGGGGAGGGTGAGGCCGAGCGGTTGCGGCCCTGGCTGGAGGAAGTGGAGCAGGCCCTGGCCGAGCCCGACGCGCCGCGCCTGGACGCTCTGCGCGAACGCCTGCTGCTGGCGTCCGAGGACGAAAGCCTGTCCACCGTCCAGCAGTATTGCCTAGGGCGCATGGCGGTGGTGATGCGTCAGGCTGCGGCGGCGGTGGGCTCCATGCACGCGGTGGAACGTGGCGAGGCACCGGCCGATGCACCGCCGCCGCTTTCCACCCATCGCGACCTGCAGACCGCCACCATCTATGGCCTGCGCAGTGCCTTGGCCTTCCTCGGGCTGTCGGCGTTCTGGCTGGCCACTGCCTGGACCTCGGCGGTCGGCGCCCTGACCCTCACCTGCGTGATCTGCGGGCTGTTCGCCAGCCGCGAAAATGCCGAGCAGATCGGCTTCCTGTTCCTGCGCGGTATCTTGTATGCGCTGCCGGCGGCCTTTGTCGTCGGGCAACTGATACTGCCCCAACTCAGTGGCTTCGCCATGCTCTGCCTGGCCCTGGGGGTGCCGCTGTTCTTCGGTGCCCTGGGCATGGCCAAGCCGGCCCTGGGCGCCACGGCTACCTCCTTCTGCCTGCATTTCATCGTGCTCTGCGCGCCGCAGAACGTCATGCGCTTCGATGTCGGGCTGTTCTTCAACGAGGCGATTTCCATGCTCCTGGGGGTGGGATTCGCCGTGCTGTCGTTCCGCTTGATCAAGCTGCGCGATCCGGTCTGGCACGGCCGTCGCCTGCTCAAGGCGACCCTGGCCGATCTCGCGCGCCTGACCAGCGTGGCCCCGGTCGGTGCGGAAAACTGGTTCGGCGGGCGCATGGCCGACCGCCTGTTGCAGCTGGCGCGGCTCTATCCGGTGCTGCCGGAACAGACCCGCAGCCGCTGGGACGACGGTGTCGCCAGCCTCGACCTGGGCGACGAGCTGCTGCACCTGCGGCGCTGCCTGGCGGCCGCCGACAAGCCCCTGGGGGCATCCGAGCAGCGCTTCCTGCGGCAGTTGGAGCGCATCCTGCTACAGGGGCCGGCGCCCGGTCGTGCCCAGGCCCTCGACGAGCCCGCCGGCGAGCTGCTGTCGGCGCTGCGTGCCGCCGGGCGCAGCATCGACCGCCGCCTGGCCCAGGCGGCCTTGCTGCAGTTGCAGCAGAGCTGGTGGCAATGGTGTGAACAACAGGAGGCGAGCCATGGGCTTGCGTGAATGGTCCCTGGGCGGCGTGCTGCTCAGCCCCTTTCTGATCTACGCAGTGCTGGCTTTGCTGGCGACCGGCGTATTGCGCTTCGGCCTGGCCCGGATTGGCGCGACCCGCTGGATCTGGCATGAAGCGCTGTTCGATTCTGCTTTGTATGTCTGTGTGCTGGCCGCGCTGGTAGCGCTGACCGGGCAGTGGTGAAGGAGAGAGAAATGCGTTCCATGTTGCGTGTGCTGGTAACCCTCGGCCTGGTCGTGGCGGCATTGGTGTCCGGCTATTGGCTCTGGCAGCACTACATGCTTGCACCCTGGACCCGTGACGCGCGGGTACGCGCCGACGTGGTGGTGATCGCGCCGGACGTGTCCGGCTGGGTGATGGACCTCAAGGTCCGGGACAACCAGGAGGTGAAGTCCGGCGACCTGCTGCTGTCGGTCGACCGCGAGCGCTACCAGGCGGCAGTGGAAAAGGCCCGCGCGGTGGCCGATACCCGCCAGCACCAGTTGCGCCTGCGTGAGCACGAGGCTTCCCGCCGCGAGCACCTGGGGACCCAGGCCATCAGCGCCGAGCTGCGGGAGAACGCGCTGATCACCGCTGAAGTGGCCCGTGCCGAGTACCGCGAAGCCCAGGCTGAACTCAAGGTGGCCGAGCTGAACCTGGCCCGCAGCGAATTGCGTGCGCCGCGCAACGGGCAGGTCACCAACCTGCGCCTCGCCCAGGGCAACTACGTGAGTGCCGGCCAGCCGGTGATGGCGCTGGTGGACGATGGCTCCTTCTATGTCCAGGCCTACTTCGAGGAAACCAAGCTGCCGCGCATCAAGGTGGGCGCGCCGGTGAAGGTCTGGCTGATGAGTGCCGGCGAACCGCTGACCGGCAAGGTGGAGAGCATCAGCCGGGGCATCACCGACCGCAATGCCAGCCCGGATACCCAGCTGCTGGCCAATGTCGAACCCACCTTCAACTGGGTGCGCCTGGCGCAGCGGATCCCGGTGCGGATCAAGCTGGACCAGGTGCCTGAGGATGTTCAGTTGAGCGCGGGGATGACGGCCAGTGTGACGGTGGAGGAGTAGGAGCTTCGCCCCTTGTCCTTTTGAAGGAGCGGCCGATGTCATGTAGTCCGGCTCATTGCTGAGTGGGTTTGAGGTATCTGTTTCGCCTCCCGGCGAGTCACTTCTGGCAGTCGCCCCAGAAGTAACCAAGAGGGCTTGCCCCTGCATCCGGCCCGACTTCGTCGGGTCCCCTCGCTCCATCGTTGCGCCGGGGGCCGGCGCGAGGGGCCATCCATGGCCCCGCACGCCTCTCGCGGCATCCATGCCGCTCGTCCCCCTCTGCAACGATTCCGCTCGGCCTCCTGACGGGGCGCAGTCGCTGCCTCACCTCCGTTGCTCAGTTTCAGGCTGCAGTCGGCTTCAGGATTGTTCGTGCCTTGCCGGCGCGAGTCACCCCTCTACCGCTTGCGGGAGAGGGGTCGGGGGTGAGGGTGGTTGGGCGCGGCAGGGGGCTGAAGGTATGAATCGTTGGGCTTCGCTCTTCAGCACCAACCTACGGCAGGGCTTCGCCCTGCTTGGCGAATGAATTCGCCCCTACAGAAAAGCGGCAGCGTCGCCCATGAAAAAGCCCGGACTCAGCCGGGCTTTTTCGATTCTGCCGAATCTCAGCCGATGGTGATCGGCGGCAGCTCCGGCAGTTCCACCGACAGCTGCTGCTTGGGCGCCAGCACCTCGGCTTCGCCGTCCACGACTTGCTCGGAGTTCTGGTTGAACACGCGGGTGGCGATGCGCACGCGGTTCTTCGGCAGCTTCTCGAGGATTTCCAGTTCCACGGTCAGGCTGTCGCCCAGCTTCACCGGGCGGGTGAACTTGAGTTGCTGGCCGAGGTAGATGCTGCCCGGGCCGGGCATCTCGCAGGCGATGGCCGCGCTGATCAGGGCGCCGGTGAACATGCCGTGGGCGATGCGTTCCTTGAACAGGGTGCCGGCGGCGTACTCGGCATCCAGGTGTACCGGGTTGCGGTCGCCGGAGACGGCGGCGAACAGCTGGATGTGGCGCTCTTCGACGGTGGTGGAGAAGTTGGCTTTCTGCCCGACTTCCAGGGCGTCGTAGGTGAAGTTGGTTACCTGGCTCATGCGGTCTCCTTGGCTTGCGGTTGTGGGTGCCGACTGTGGGCAAGGGCCTGCTCCAGCCAGTCGATCAAGTCGCTGGTCACCTCGTCGCGGTTGCTCTCGTTGAGCAACTCGTGGCGGGCGCCGGGATAGATGTTCAGTTGCACGTCCTTGATGCCGGCCTGGCGCAGGGCTGCGGCCAGATCCTGCAGGCGCCGGCCATCGCTGACCGGGTCGTGCTCGCCGCCGATCACCAGCAGCGGCAGGTCAGGGTCGATCTGCGCCAGGTTCTTCGGTGGTGTGATGTTCAGAAGCCCGCCGAGCAGGTCGAGCCACAGCTGGTTGGTGCAACGGAAGCCGCACAGCGGATCGCCCACGTACTTGTCCACTTCCGCCGAGTCCCGGCTCAGCCAGTCGAAGGCCGTGCGGTTGGGCTTGAAGGCCTTGTTGAAGGAACCGAAGGAGAGGAAGTCGATCAACGCGCTGCGGCCTTCCTTGCCCTGGCGCCAGCGTTCGAAGCGGGCCACCAGGCCGGCCACCTTGTACAGCGCCACCGGCTGGTAGTTCGAGCCGGAGAGAATGGCGCCGTGCAGGCTGCAACTGTGCTGCATCAGGTAGGCCTGGCCGATGTAGCTGCCCATGCTGTGGCCCAGCAGGAAAATCGGGGCATGCGGGTGCTGCTGGCGGATATGGTGGTTGAGGCTGGCGAGGTCGCCGATCACCTTGTTCCAGCCATCTTCCGCGGCGTACTGGCCAAGGACGCCGTGCTCGGCACTGCGCCCATGGCCGCGCTGGTCCATCGCGTACAACTCGATGCCGGCGGCCACCAGGGCCTCCCCCAGCCGGGCGTAGCGGCCGCTGTGCTCGGCCATGCCGTGGGAGAGCATGACCACCGCCCTGGGCGCGGCATCGCCGGACCAGTGATTGACGTACAGGGACACTGCATCGCTGGCGTCGAGCCAGAAAGCATCGTGGCGCATGGCCGATCCTTCTGCCGGTTGATCGCCGCATTGTGCACGGCCTCCGAGGCAGAGCAAAGCGTCCGGTCGTGACCGGCCGGTTCCATGAAGTGCAACTCTTGAGCGGCAAGATTCACGCCGTCAATGACGTGCCCCGGAGTATTTGCGCTAAGCCGGGGAGCTGCTAAGTTCCGGGCAACCCCGCAGCGCGGGCCAGACTATTTCAGGGCTTAGAGGACAATAACAATGCAACCTGATTTCTGGAGCGACAAACGCCCGGCCGGCGTGCCCAACCATATCGATCTGGCCGCCTACAAGTCGGTGATCGAGGTGTTCGAGCGGTCCTGCAAGAAGTTCGCCGACCGTCCGGCCTTCAGCAACCTGGGCGTGACCCTGACCTATGCCGAGCTGGATCGCCTGTCCGCCGCCTTCGCCGCCTACCTGCAGAAGCACACCGATCTCGCGCCCGGCGACCGCATCGCCGTGCAGATGCCCAATGTCCTGCAATACCCCATCGCCGTGTTCGGCGCCCTGCGCGCCGGGCTCATCGTGGTCAACACCAACCCGCTCTACACCGCCCGCGAGATGCGCCACCAGTTCAAGGACGCCGGTGTGCGCGCGCTGGTCTATATCAACCTGTTCGGCAAGCTGGTCGAAGAGGTGCTGCCCGACACCGAGATCGAGTACCTGATCGAAGCCCGCATGGGGGACCTGCTGCCAAGCCTCAAGGGCTGCCTGGTGAACACCCTGGTGAAGAAGGTGAAGAAGATGGTGCCCGAGTTCCACCTGCCCCAGGCGGTACCCTTCAAGGAGACGCTGAAGCAGGGGCAGGGCCACGCGCTGAAACCGGTCCGGGTGGGGCTGGAGGATATCGCCGTGCTGCAGTACACCGGCGGCACCACGGGGGTGGCCAAGGGCGCCATGCTGACGCACGGCAACCTCGTGGCCAACATGCAGCAGGTGGACGCCTGCCTGTCGCAGCTGGGGCCGGACGGCGCGCCGCTGATGAAGCAGGGCCAGGAAATCATGATTGCGCCGTTGCCGCTCTACCATATCTATGCCTTCACCGCGAACTGCATGTGCATGATCGTCAACGGCCACCACAACATCCTCATCACCAACCCGCGGGACATCGGCGGCTTCATCAAGGAGTTGAAGAAGTGGCGCTTCTCCGCGCTGCTGGGCCTGAACACCCTGTTCGTGGCGCTGATGGATCACCCCGAGTTCAAGCACCTCGACTTCTCCAACCTCAAGGTCACCAACTCCGGCGGCACCGCCCTGGTCAAGGCCACCGCCGAGCGCTGGCAATCCATCACCGGCTGCTCGGTGGTGGAAGGCTACGGCCTGACCGAGACATCCCCGGTGGCCAGCACCAACCCCTACGGCGCCCAGGCGCGCCTGGGTACCGTGGGCATCCCGGTGCCGGGCACGGCGTTCAAGACCATTGACGATGCGGGCAACGAGATGCCGCTGGGCGAGCGCGGCGAGCTGTGCATCAAGGGGCCGCAGGTGATGAAGGGCTACTGGCAGCGCCCGGAGGCCACTGCCGAGGTGCTGGACGCCGAGGGCTGGCTGCGGACCGGCGACATCGCCGTGATCGACCCGGATGGCTTCGTGCGCATCGTCGATCGCAAGAAGGACCTGATCATCGTCTCGGGATTCAACGTCTACCCGAACGAGATCGAAGATGTGGTCATGGCCCACCCCAAGGTGGCCAGCTGCGCGGCCATCGGCGTACCGGACGACAAGTCCGGCGAGGCGGTGAAGCTCTTCGTGGTGCCGCGTGACGGCGGCGTCAGCGTCGAGGAGCTGAAGGCCTACTGCAAGGAGAATTTCACCGGCTACAAGGTGCCCAAGCACATCGTGCTGAAGGACGCCCTGCCGATGACGCCGGTGGGCAAGATCCTGCGTCGCGAGCTGCGCGACATCGCTTGATACGAAAGGGCAGGGCGGGTCGTCCGTCCTGCCCTCGCCGTTCCCCTTCGCGTTTCCCCCTTCCGCCGTCTCGGTCCTTCCCCAAGCCCATTGCAGAACCCGCGAAAGCCCCGAAATACGCCGTTTGTCGGTCGTTTAGAGTTCAGACTCCAAAAATGACCGTAAATACTAGTGGTAGTCACTTTTCTGACCGGCAAGGGCAGGTTTGGTGCTGGTGAGCCTCTGGCAAAGCTGCTACTCTCGGCGCGTTTTTTTGCCCGGACGGGCGCACAATCGCACAGAACACAACAAACAACTGCCCCTCCGAGGGCAGTGAAATCAGCTGTTGCTTAGGAGTGGGCCTCCATGACCGATAACTTCTGGAAGGACAAATATCCAGCGGGCGTTCCTGCCGAGATCAACGCCGATCAGTACCCCAACGTCCAGGCGGTATTGAAGCAGTCCTGCCAACGCTTTGCCGACAAGCCCGCATTCAGCAACCTGGGCAAGACCCTCACCTACGGTGAGCTCTTTGATCTGTCCGGCGCCTTCGCCGCCTACCTGCAGAACCACACCGACCTCAAGCCCGGCGACCGCATCGCCGTGCAGCTGCCGAACATCCTGCAGTATCCGGTGGTGGTCTTCGGCGCCATGCGCGCCGGCCTGATCGTGGTCAACACCAACCCGCTGTACACCGCGCGGGAAATGGAGCACCAGTTCAACGACGCGGGCGCCAAGGCCCTGGTGTGCCTGGCCAACATGGCCCACCTGGCCGAGGAAGTGCTGCCGAAAACCGGCGTCAAGCACGTCATCGTCACCGAAGTGGGCGACCTGCTGCCGACCTTCAAGCGCATCCTGGTCAATGCCGTGATCAAGCATGTGAAGAAGATGGTGCCGCCCTTCAGCCTGCCCCAGGCGGTCAAGCTCAACGACGCCCTGGCCAAGGGGCGCGGCCGCGCCGTCCGCGAAGTCAGCCCGCAGAGCGGCGACATCGCCGTGCTGCAGTACACCGGCGGCACCACCGGCGTGGCCAAGGGCGCGATGCTGACCCACCGCAACCTGATCGCCAACATGCTGCAGTGCAAGGCGCTGATGGGCGCCAACCTCAACGAAGGTTGCGAGATCCTCATCACCCCGCTGCCGCTCTATCACATCTACGCCTTCACCTTCCATTGCATGGCGATGATGCTGACCGGCAACCACAACATCCTCATCTCCAACCCGCGCGACCTGCCGTCCATGACCAAGGAGCTGGCGAAGTACAAGTTCACCGGTTTCGTCGGCCTGAACACCCTGTTCGTTGCCCTGTGCAACAACGAGGCTTTCCGCAAGCTGGACTTCTCCGCGTTGAAACTGACCCTGTCCGGCGGCATGGCGCTGCAACTGGCCACCGCCGAGCGCTGGAAGCAGGTCACCGGCTGCGCCATCAGCGAAGGCTACGGCATGACCGAGACCAGCCCGGTGGTGTCGGTGAACCCCTTCCAGAGCATCCAGGTCGGCACCATCGGCATCCCGGTGCCTTCCACCCAGTGCAAGGTGGTGGACGAGGAAGGCAAGGACGTCGGCCTGGGCGCGCCGGGCGAGCTGTGCGTGAAGGGGCCGCAGGTAATGAAGGGCTACTGGCAGCGCCAGGACGCCACCGACGAAATCCTCGACGCTGACGGCTGGCTGCGTACGGGCGACATCGCGGTGATCCAGGACGACGGCTTCATGCGCATCGTCGACCGCAAGAAGGACATGATCCTGGTGTCCGGTTTCAACGTGTACCCGAACGAGCTGGAAGACGTGCTGGCGACCCTGCCGGGCGTGCTGCAGTGCGCCGCCATCGGCGTGCCGGACGAGAAGTCCGGCGAGGCGATCAAGATGTTCGTGGTGGTCAAGCCCGGCGTCAGCCTCACCAAGGACCAGGTGATGGAGCACATGCGCGGCAATGTCACCGGCTACAAGGTGCCGCGTGCCATCGAGTTCCGCGACGCCCTGCCGACCACCAACGTCGGCAAGATCCTGCGCCGCGAACTGCGCGACGAAGAGCTGAAGAAGCTCAAGGCGAAGCAGGAAAAGGCCCGGGCCTGATCCTTCCCCCCTGCCAGACAAGGCCCCGCAATCGCGGGGCCTTGTCGTTTCTGTGGTGGCTCCATGACTGGCGCCGCGTGCCGGCGTGTTATATAGGTGCTGCGTCACTTCCACTTTGCCCAACTGGAGCGAACCCCATGAGCCAGTCCAGCCACACCCTGTCCAAGGAGGCCCGGCGCCTTTCCGCCAGCGAGCGCCTGGAGCTGGTGGAAGACCTGCTGGACAGCCTGGATAGCCCGGACGCCACCCTCGACGCCCAGTGGGCGGGGGAAGCTGAGGATCGGCTGGCCGCATACCGACGCGGCGAAATCAAGGCCCTGCCGCTGGCCGAGGTACTGGGAAAATACCTGAACAAATGAGCCTCAAGCTCCTCCAGGCGGCTGAGATCGAGTTGGCCGAGGCGGTCGCCTGGTACGAAGAACAAGCCCCCGGCCTGGGCGATGCTTTCCTGATCGAACTGGTCCGGGTCTTCCGGCTCATCGAGCACTATCCCGACGCCTGGCACTCGCTCAGCCAGAACACCCGCCGATGCCGCCTGGCGCGTTTCCCCTATGGCGTGATTTACGCCCAGGACGGCGATGACCTGCTGGTGCTCGCCATTGCTCACCTGCACCGCGCCCCAGAGTACTGGCGCGACCGGCGTGATGCCTGCCGATAGGCTGTAGCCCTTGCCGCTGTAGAGTTCAATCGCCAAGTGGGCCGCAGGTCCACCGTCAGGCCCCTCATGGGGGCAGATGCCATGAATTCGCCCCCACAGGTCCGAGCCCTCCCCCGGGGAAATCTGCGACAATCCCGCCCTTGCCGAAATTGACAGCAGAACCAGCGGACCCGATGAGCGAGCAATCCCCCAGCCCCGAACAACTCCTGAAACGCCTCGACCAGGCCATGGGCGCCGACCGCCATCGCCTGCGCCGGCAGCTCCACGAGCTGCGCAAGCAGCCGGACGACGCCAAGCTGGCGCAGTGGGCCGAGCGCTTCCAGGCCTCGGTGGCGCGGGTCGAGGCGCGGCGCGCCAGTGTGCCGCGGATGCGCTATGACGACGCCCTGCCCATCGCCGCCAAGCGCGACGAGATCAAGGCGGCGCTGGAGAAGCACCAGGTGCTGGTGATCGCCGGCGAGACCGGTTCGGGCAAGACCACCCAGCTGCCGAAGATCTGCCTGGAGATCGGTCGCGGTGCCCACGGCCTGATCGGCCATACCCAGCCGCGCCGGCTGGCGGCGCGCAGCGTGGCGACCCGGGTGGCGGAAGAGATCGGCAGCCCCCTCGGGGAGCTGGTGGGCTATCAGGTGCGCTTCGAGGACCAGTCCAACGAGCGCAGCCTGATCAAGCTGATGACCGACGGCATCCTGCTGGCCGAGACCCAGCACGACCGCTTCCTCGAGCGCTACGACACCATCATTGTCGACGAGGCCCACGAGCGCAGCCTGAACATCGACTTCCTGCTGGGCTACCTCAAGACCCTGCTGCCGCGTCGCCCCGACCTCAAGCTGATCATCACCTCGGCCACCATCGACCTGGAGCGCTTCGCCAAGCACTTCGGCGATGCGCCCATCATCGAAGTCTCCGGCCGCACCTATCCGGTGGACACCTGGTACCGGCCGCTCGCCGCCGAAGTGGACGAGGACGGCGAGGCGCTGTTCGACGACCTGTCCGTGGACCAGGGCATCCTCCGCGCCCTGGACGAGATCACCGTCCATGAGCGCGAAGTAGGCAAGCGCCCCGGCGACGTGCTGGTGTTCCTGCCCGGCGAGCGGGAAATCCGCGACTGCGCCGAGGTGCTGCGCAAGGCCAACCTGCGCCACACCGAAGTGCTGCCTCTTTATGCGCGCCTGACCCCGGCCGAGCAGCAGAAGATCTTCCAGCCCATGCCGGGACGCAAGATCGTGCTGGCCACCAACGTGGCGGAAACCTCGCTCACTGTGCCCGGCATCCGCTACGTGATCGACAGCGGCACTGCGCGCATCAGCCGCTACAGCTACCGCGCCAAGGTCCAGCGCCTGCCGGTGGAAGCGGTGTCCCAGGCCAGCGCCAACCAGCGCAAGGGCCGTTGCGGCCGGGTTGAGCCCGGCATCTGCGTGCGCCTCTACAGCGAGGAGGACTTCCTCGCCCGCCCGGCCTTCACTGACCCGGAGATCCTGCGCACCAACCTCGCAGCGGTGATCCTGCAGATGCTCCACCTGCGCCTGGGTGACATCGAGGCCTTCCCCTTCATCGAGCCGCCGGACGGCAAGGCGATCAAGGACGGCTTCACCCTGCTGCAGGAACTCTCGGCGGTGAACCGCGAGAGCCAGCTCACCCCCATCGGCCGCCAACTGGCACGCCTGCCCATCGACCCGCGCCTGGGCCGCATGGTGCTGGAGGGCGCCCGCCAGGGCAGCCTGGACGAAGTGCTGGTGGTCGCTGCCGCGCTGTCCGTGCAAGACCCGCGCGAGCGCCCCATCGAGCGCCAGCAGGCCGCCGACCAGGCCCATGCCCAGTGGAAGGACGTGGACTCCGACTTCGCAGCGCTGATCAACCTCTGGCGCGGCTTCGAGGAGCAACGTCAGGCCCTGGGCTCCAACGCCCTGCGCAACTGGTGCCGGAAGAACTTCCTCAACTACCTGCGCCTGCGCGAGTGGCGCGATGCCCACCGCCAACTGGTGCTGATCTGCCGCGAACTGAAGCTTTTCCCCGAATCCGGCAAGAAAGCCCGCGCCGAAGCCCCCGTAGGATGGGTGGAGCGGAGCGATACCCATGCTGTCGGAAACGATGGGCATCGTTCCGCTCAGCGCCATCCTACGCAGAGCGCTCCTGCCAATCCGCCGCATCACGCGACGGGTGCTGTGGCCAAGGCCGAACAGCAACAGCGCAGCATCGACTACGCCAAGGTGCACAAGGCCATCCTCTGCGGCCTGCTCAGCCAGATCGGCCAGAAGACCGAGGAAGGCGACTACCTGGGCGCGCGCCAGCGGCGTTTCTGGATCCACCCCGGCACCGCCATCGCCAAGAAGCGCCCGCAGTGGCTCATGACCGCCGAACTGGTGGAAACCACCAAGCTGTTCGCGCGCATGGTGGCCAAGATCGAACCGGACTGGCTGGAGCCGCTGGCCGGCCACCTGGTGAAGAAGAACCACCTGGAGCCCCACTGGGAGAAGCGTCGTGGCCAGGTGGTGGCCTATGAGCAGATCACCCTCTACGGCCTGATCATCGTTGGCCGCCGTGCCGTGCACTATGGTCCGGTGGACCCGGAGGTTTCCCGCGAGCTGTTCATCCGTGAAGGGCTGGTGCGCGGCGAAATCCAAAGCAAGGCGAAATGCCTCGCCGCCAACCGCCAATTGCTGGAAAGGCTCGACGAACTGGAAGCCAAGGCGCGCCGTCGCGACATCCTGGCCGATGAGGAAACCCTCTTCGCCTACTATGCCGCGCGGCTGCCGGCGGACATCTACCAGACCGCCTCCTTCGAGAAATGGTACGAGCGCGAACGGGCGCAGAACCCCGATCTGCTGATCATGCGTGAGGAAGACGTGCTGGCCCGCGAGGCCAGCGAGGTCACCGCCGCGCAGTACCCGGACAAGCTGCGCCTGGGCGAGCTGCAGCTGCCGCTGTCCTACCACTTCGAGCCTGGCCACCCCCGCGACGGAGTGACCCTGCGGGTGCCGGCGCCGCTCCTGCCGCAGCTGCCGGCCGAGCGCCTGGAGTGGCTGGTGCCCGGCCTGCTGGAAGCCAAATGCATCGCCCTGGTGCGCAACCTGCCCAAGGCGATACGCAAGAACTTCGTGCCGGTGCCGGACTTCGTCAAGGCCGCCCTGGACAAGATCGTCTTCGCCCAGGGCTCCCTGCCCGAATCCCTGGGCCGCGAGCTGACCCGCATGACCGGCGCCCGGGTGCCGGAAGACGCCTGGGCCGAGGCTGCGGCCCAGCTCGAAAACCACCTGAAGATGAACCTGGAAGTGGTTGACGCCCGCGGCAAGTTCCTCGGCGAAGGCCGCGACCTGGCCGAGATCACCGCGCGCTTCGCCGAAGCCAGCCAGGCCGCCCTGGCCATCCCCCAGGCGCAGCAGGAGCAGAAGCCGGTCGAGGCCAAGGGCTTCGCCCAGGTGGCCGAGAAGACCCAGCAGAAGGTCGCCGGGTTGTCCATGACCGTCTACCCGGCGCTGGTGGAGGAGGGTGGCACGGTCAAGGAAAGCCGCTTCCCGACCCAGGCCGAGGCCGACTGGCAGCACCGCCGCGCCCTGCAGCGCCTGCTGCTGCAACAGCTGGCCGAGACCGCCAAATTCCTCCGCGGCAAGCTGCCTGGCCTGACCGAGCTGGGCCTGCTCTACCGCGACATGGGCCGTGTCGATGCCCTGGTGGAGGACATCCTCCTGGCCAGCCTGGACAGCTGCATCCTCGATGGCGAAGCCAGCCTGCCCCGCGACGGCGCGGCCCTGGCATCGCTCGCCGAGAAAAAGCGCGGCGCCTGGGCCGAGCACGCCGAGCGCCTGGCGCGGCTGACCCTGGATATCCTCAAGCTCTGGCATGCCCTGCAGAAGCGCTTCAAGGGCCGTATCGACCTGGCCCAGGCGGTGGCGCTGAACGACATCAAGGCGCAGCTCGGCAACCTGGTCTATCCGGGCTTCGTCCGTGAAACCCCGGCTGAATGGCTGAAGGAATTGCCGCGCTACCTCAAGGCCATCGAACAGCGCTTCGACAAGATCGCCGCGCAGCTGCAACGCGACCGCGTCTGGTCCGGCGAGCTGGCCGGTTACTGGGAGCAGTACCAGGCGCGCCTGGCCAAGCACGCCCAGGAAGGCAAGCGCGACCCCGAGCTGGTGCTCTACCGCTGGATGCTGGAGGAGTACCGCGTCTCGCTGTTCGCCCAGCAACTGGGAACGCGCATGGCGGTTTCGGACAAACGATTGAACAAGCAGTGGAGCCAAGTGGAAGCCTGATGAGCGCGACCTTCGAAATCCGCCCCATGAGCCCCGAGCTCTACCGCAAGCAGACCCGGCGCATCACCCTGATTGTCGCCGGCCTGTTCATCGCCCTGGCGCTGCTGCTGTCGACCTTCTGCGTGCAGCTGTTCGGCAGCGCCGGTGGCGACAACTTCCGCTGGAACCTGGTCGGCGTGCTGCTGGGCCTGGCCCTGACTGTGGCCATGGTCCGCCTGCAGTTCTGGCCGCGCCCCTGGATGGCGCCAGCAGTGTACGGCTGGCAGCTCAAGCGCAGCCTGATGCGAATCGGCAATGTCATGCACAAGGTCAAGGCGGGCGTCGCCGTGGGCGACCCCACGGCCATGAAGCTGCTGCGCTTCTACCACCTGGCCCTGACCCAGATGTACCAGCTCGATGGCAACCTCTCCGACCTCAGCCAGCAGGTGCGCGAGATGGACCAGCACCGCGAGGCCATGGAAGCCCAGGGCCTCGACCCGGAGCAGAACCGCCTGGAGCCGGCCTGGCTGGGGGCGGTGAAGGATCTGTAGGTTGGCGCTGAGCGCAGCGAAGCCCAACGTTCACGGCCGGCACCTGTGTTGGGCTTCGTTCCGCAGCGCCAACCTACGGGACCCCGCAGTCTCGTAGGTTGGGTAGAGGTACGAAACCCAACAAGCGACGTGTCAGAGGCCGCACATGTCGGCCCGCTATGGTGGATGGAAAAAGCGCCATCCACCCTGCGTAGCTCGGATTGCCCGTGGTAGGGTGGATCACGCTTCACCGAGCCACCGTTGCGGTCCCGCAGCGGCACCGCAGCCGGGTGTTACTGAAGGTGCTTGAGCAGGCGCGCCTGGAGAGATTCAAGCTCCTGCGGGTCGGCTTTCTTGCTGGCGTGGATGCCCAGGGACTCGCCTTCGAAGCGCGGCACGATGTGCATGTGGATATGGAAGACCGTCTGGCCCGCCGGCGCGCCGTTGAACTGGGCCACCTGCACGCCGGCCGGTTCGAGTTCCTTCACCAGCACATGGGTCAGTCGTTGCACCACGGCCATCACCTTGGCCAGGGCCTCGGCCTCGATCTCCAGGATGTTGCGCGCGGCCGAGCGCTTGGGAATCACCAGGGTGTGGCCGAAGGACTGCGGAAAGATATCCAGGAAGGCGAGCACGTCGTCGTCTTCGTAGAGCTTGTAGCAGGGGGCCTCGCCGCGAATGATCTGGGCGAAGACGTTCTGCGGATCATAGGTGCCGTGCAGGCTCATCGAGCATTCTCCGATTGGCGGGTAGTAGCCGCGCACCATACCGTCCGTCGACAGCGGATTGAAGCCCGGACCGGCCGAAATGCACGGATTCGGCGTGATGGTGCGCCTTGGATTCGCGAACCGGGGTGAGGGGAGGAAAGTGGATGGGTAGTCCAACTTTGACTATTTATCCACCCGATTTAGGCGTAATTCTGGCCAAAGTCCCCGTCGCCACAGGCCATTTCTGGAGTTAACCTTCGCATCGACCTGCGGCTATCTCCGGGCTCCTTTCCAGGCTGGAAGGGGCGACGGGAACAAATGCCAGGAAGAATCGCTTGTCTCGCCCCGGTGGCGAGGCAACCCCTTCACGCCGTCGGCCCGATATGGCCGACAGCTGAATGCCTAACCGGCTGCCTCCCGGGGCAGCCCAGTATCGAGAGGATCGACCGTGCACAATGTCGTGATCAGTGGCACCGGCCTGTATACCCCGCCCAACAGCATCTCCAACGAGGAGCTGGTGGCGTCCTTCAATGCCTATGTCCAGGCGTTCAATGCGGAGAACGCCGCCGCCATCGAGCGTGGCGAGATCGAAGCCCTGGCCGAATCCAGTGTGGCCTTCATCGAGAAGGCATCCGGCATCAAGAGCCGTTTCGTGGTGGACAAGGACGGCATCCTCGATCCCAAGCGCATGACGCCGCGCATCCCCGAACGCTCCAACGACGAGTGGGGCATCCTTTGCGAGATGGCGGTGGGCGCCGCGAAGCAGGCCCTGGAGCGCGCCGGCAGGACCCCGGCCGACATCGACGGCGTGATCGTCGCCTGCTCCAACCTGCAGCGCGCCTACCCGGCAGTGGCCATCGAAGTGCAGGCGGCCCTGGGCATCGAGGGCTTCGGCTATGACATGAACGTCGCCTGCTCCTCGGCGACCTTCGGCATCCAGGCGGCCACCAACGCCGTGAAGACCGGCGAGGCCCGCGCGGTGCTGATGGTCAACCCGGAAATCTGCACCGGCCATCTGAACTTCCGCGACCGCGACAGCCACTTCATCTTCGGTGACGCGGCCACCGCGGTGGTCATCGAGCGCGCCGACCAGGCCACCTCCAACCATCAGTTCGAGGTCGTCGGTACCAAGCTGCTGACCCAGTTCTCCAACAACATCCGCAACAACTTCGGCTTCCTCAACCGCGCGGCGGAAGAGGGCGTCGGCGCCCGCGACAAACTGTTCGTCCAGGAAGGCCGCAAGGTGTTCAAGGACGTCTGCCCGATGGTCGCCGAGCTGATCGCCACCCACCTGGACGAAAACAAGCTCAACGTCGCCGACGTGAAGCGCTTCTGGCTGCACCAGGCGAACCTCAACATGAACCTGCTGATCGCCCGCAAGCTGCTGGGCCGTGACGCCGAGCCCCAGGAGGCGCCGGTGATCCTCGACACCTATGCCAACACCAGCTCCGCCGGTTCGGTGATCGCCTTCCACAAGCACCAGGACGACCTGCCCAGTGGCGCGCTCGGCGTGCTCAGCTCCTTCGGCGCCGGCTACTCCATCGGCAGCGTGATCCTGCGCAAGCGCTGATGAGCGTCCCGGCCGACGTGGACCTGCTGCCCCGGCTGCTGGCCGGGGAACAGGCGGCCTTTCGCGAGCTGATCGGCGCCTACCAGGGCGCCATGCGTGCGGTGGCCTATGCCATCGCTGGCCAGCGCCACGCCGATGAAGTGGTGCAGGACGCCTGGCTGGCGGTGGTGCGCAATCTCGACGGCTTCCAGCAGCGCTCCAGCCTCAAGACCTGGCTGCTGACCATCGTCGCCAACGCCGCCCGCAGCCGCCTCAAGCAGAGCCGCCGCGAAGTGCTGCTCGATGACCTGCCAGCGCCCCACGGGACCATCGGCGAGTCCCGTTTCGCCGAGGACGGCCACTGGGCCGCGATCGTTCCCGCCTGGCATCAGGACTCGCCCGAAGCCCTGCTCGCCGAGGACGAATTGCGCCAATGCCTGGAAAAGACCCTGCTGAGCCTTTCGGAGATGCAGCGCAGCGTGGTGTTGCTGCGCGAACGCCAGGGACTGGAGCTTGAGGAGATCTGTAATTTACTGGAGATCTCGCTCTCCAATGTCCGGGTGCTGTTGCACCGGGGGAGATTGAAGCTGTTCGCCACGCTGGAGCATTTCGAGGAGACAGGCCAATGCTGAGTTGCAAGGAGCTGGTTGCCCGTTCCAGTGATCTTCTCGATGGTGAAATGAGTTTCCGCGAGCGCATCGCCATGCGCCGCCACCTGATGCTCTGCCGCAACTGCCGGCGCTTCATCAAGCAGATGAAGCTGACCCAGGCCGTCATCCGCCTCCTGCCCGAACGCCATGGAGACGAGTTGGACGACCTGGCTGCGCTCCTGGCGCAGAAACGCCGGGAACCCCTCTAGCCACCCAATCCAACCACTGGGTAGTCGCGAATCGCGATTTTCGCAACCCGCTTTTTTACGTCCCATCGTCGCTCAAAAGCCGCTGAAAATGGCTGGAATGCCCGTTCCAGAGCGGTTCTTTGCTTATGAAAAATCGAAGTAAAAAAGTTCCGTTGTCACAAAATATTTATATAGGAGCAACCGAGCTGAAATAACCCATCGCCAAGATTCCCCACCAGCACCGACGAGCCCTCCGCTCGAGTGTTTTCTAACGCTAAAGACCAATAGGGGAATTCTTCGATGATCCGTAAGCACTTCGCCGGTTTTGCCGCCAGCGCCATGGCCCTGGCCATTTCCGCCCAGGCTTTCGCAGGTACCGTTACCACTGACGGCGCCGACATCGTCGTCAAGACCAAAGGCGGCCTTGAAGTTGGCACCACCGACAAAGCATTCAGCTTCAAGCTGGGTGGCCGCCTGCAGGCTGACTACAGCCGTTTCGACGGTTTCTACACCGTCAACGGCAACACCGCTGACGCCGGCTATTTCCGCCGCGCCTTCCTTGAAATCGGCGGTATCGCCTTCACCGACTGGGCCTACCAGGTCAACTACGACTTCTCCCACAACGCCGGCGGCGACAACCGTGGCGGCAGCAACGGCGACGCCAACGGTGACGGCTACTTCGACGAAGCCTCCCTGTCCTACCTCGGCTTCCAGCCGGTGGCCATCAAGTTCGGCCGCTTCGACCCCGATTTCGGCCTGGAAAAGGCCACCAGCTCCAAGTGGGTGACCGCCCAGGAGCGTACCGCTGCCTATGACCTGGCCGACTACGTCAACGCCCACAACGGCGGCATGGGCATCCAGGTTTCCGGTACCTACGGCGCTTCCCTGTACGGTTCCGCTGGCGTCACTGCCAACGACGCCCTCAACCAGGAAAAGGACGGCGACAGCGTTCGCCAGTTCAACGCCCGCGGCGTCTTCGCACCGCTGCATGAAGCCGGCAACGTACTGCACTTCGGCGTCAACTACGCCCAGCGCGACCTGTCCGACACCGCCTTCGACGGCCGTATCCGCAGCCGCCTCGGCATGCGTGGCGTGAGCACCGACGGTGGCCAGGATGCCGGCGCTAACGGCAACCGCCTGGTACTGGCCGGCGCCAACAACACTCCGGTCGGCGCGTTCGAAGACGACAGCACCTGGGGCCTGGAAGCCGCCTTCGCCGCGGGTCCGTTCTCCATCCAGAGCGAATACCTGAAGCGCGAAGTCGAAGCCAAGGCCGCCAACCGCCAAGACATCGAGGCCGACGGCTACTACGTCCAGGTCGCCTACACCCTGACCGGTGAAGCCCGCGACTACAAACTCGGCAAGTTCGACAAGATCAAGCCCGCCAACAAGGGTCTGGGTGCCTGGGAAGTGTTCTACCGCTATGACGACATCGGCGCGGATGACGACAACGGCGCCTTCGCCAACATCGATGACGTCGAAGCCAAGGTGCACAACATCGGTGTGAACTGGTACGCCAACGAAGCGGTGAAGATCGGCGGCTACTACGTCATGACCAAAGTGGACAACGCCACCAACGCCAACGGCGACGACGATGGCGCCGGCTTCGTACTCCGCGGCCAGTACGTGTTCTAAGAGGACGAAACGTCCCGCTCCTTCTTGGTTTCTTGAGCCCCGCCATCTGGCGGGGCTTTTTTTTTGATTCTTCGCGGAATTCCGGGAACACAGAGGACGGGCAATCTTGTGTGAGCTTGTTGTTCAACGGCCCAGCTCATTGCCGAGTGGGCGGCGGCTTTCTGTTTCGCCCTCCCGGGTGAGTCCCTTTTTCAAACGACGGATGGCCGCCCCCCAAAAAGGAACCAAAAGGCTTGCCCCGGCATCCGGGTTTGGCTTCGCCAAACTTCCCTTGCTCCATCGTCGCTCCGGGGGCCCGGCGTGAGGGGCCATCCATGGCCCCGCACGCCTCTCGCGGCATCCATGCCGCTCGTCCCCCTCTGCAACGATTCCGCTCGGCCTCCTGACGGGGCGGAGTCGCTGTCCCACCATTTCTGCTCGGCGTCATGCCCGTTTGGGCTTCAGGATGGCTCTGGACCCACCGGCGCGAGTCACCCCTCTCCCTCCGGGAGAGGGGTCGGGGGTGAGGGAGCTAGCGGCGAGCGGCGGATTCAATCGCCAAGCAGGCCGCAGGCCTGCCCCGGACGCCATCACGTCGTTCCATACTCCCTTTCCACATAAGCCACCCGCGTACGAAAGGCCCGGTACCACTCCTCCCGCCCGCGCCGCTGCGCTTCCCGGTGCTCGGCCTGGGTGCGCCAGGCTCGGATGGCCTCCTCGCTGGCCCAGTAAGACACGGTAATCCCCAGTCCATCGGCGCCACGGGCGGATTCCACACCGAGGAATCCCGGTTGCTCGCGTGCCAGTTCCAGCATGCGTTCGGCGGTGGCGGCGTAATCCTGATCGGTTTCGCTGCGCAGCGAGGTAAAGATCACGGCGTAATAAGGTGGCTCCGGCGTCCGGGCGATCATCGGACGACTCCCTGGCAGGCCTCGATGAAGGCCGCCACTATCGGCGGCAGGCGACCGATCAGGGCGGCGCGTTCCGGTTGGAACAGGGTGGCGACGAAGAAGGGGTGGCCCTCCAGCTCCACCGCCCGCACGGCGCCGACGGCGTCGGTCGCGGCCACCTGCAGCGGCCCCCGGGTGAGCGCCTCGCGGAAGGCGGGGTTGAGGCCGTAACCGCAGTGATAGCCTTCGAAGGCTTCGCTCGCGCTGTAGGCCTCGGCGAGCCGTGAACCCTCTCGCAGTTGCACCCGCTCCAGGGTTTCCCGCAAGGCGCAGGGCAGGGGGCTGATCACGGCGCGCGGAGCGTCCGGGGTGCATTCGGCATGTTCGGCGTCGGCCCAGCCGAGCACATTGCGCGCGTATTCCAGCAGCGCGTGCTGGAAGCCGCCACAGGTGCCGAGGAACGGCAGGAGCTGGCGCCGCGCATGGGCGATGGATTGCAGGGCGCCTTCGGTGTCACGGTAGGGGCTGCCGGGCACGCACCAGAGGCCGTCGAAGTCGTCGAGGTGTGCCGCAGTGATGCTGTCGGTGGCCAGCCAGTCCGCCCGCAACGCCTGGCCCTTGGCCTCCGCTGCCAGCTCCAGCGCGCGGGGAATGGCGCGGTGAGCGGTGATCCGATCGTCCCGTTCGCCCACCAGGGCGATACGCAGCGTCCTCTGTCCTTGCCGGGGTTCCTGCATCTTCCGTTCTCCCATGAGGGCGCGGCTTGCGCCCGTTCAGGCCGACTATATAGTTGCGTCATGGCAATCAATATTGGCGATTGAGCAAAGCGAGATTGCAATGACGCAATATCGGATCGACCATGCGGACCTCGCCCTGGTACTGGCGCTGGTCCGTGGCGGCACCCTGGCGCGGGCAGCTGAACTGCTCAGGGTGGATGTGTCCACGGTGTTCCGTTCCCTGCGGCGCCTGGAACAGGCCCTGGGCAGCGTGCTGTTCGAAAAGAGCCGCGCGGGCTACCTGCCCAATGCCAGGGCGCAACTCATGGCGCAACAGGCCGAGCTGGCGGAGAAGGCGCTGGAGGCCGCACGCCTCGGGCTGGAACAGGGCCGCGAGGCGGTCAGCGGCACCCTGCGCCTGACCTGCACCGACGCGGTGCTCCACGGCCTGCTGCTGCCGGCGCTGGCGCGTTTCATGCCGGCCTATCCGGCGCTGGAGCTGGAACTGACCACCTCCAACGACTTCGCCAACCTCAGTCGCCGCGATGCCGACATCGCCCTGCGCCTGACCACGACGCCGCCGGGCCATCTTGTAGGACGTTGCCTCGGCGCGGTGCCCTATGTGCTCTGCGCCGCGGAGGACTATCTGGCGCGGCAGGCCAGCCGCGATCCGGCGCGCCTGGCCTGGATCGCCCCGGACGATTTCCTGCCCAACCACCCCAGCCTGGCGTGGCGCCGCCAACGGTATCCCGAGGCGCAGCCGGCCTATCGCTGCAACAGCATGTTGTCGGTGGCCCAACTGGTCCGGGCCGGCCTCGGCGTGGCGGCACTTCCGGCCTTCCTGGTGGAAGGAGCGAAGGAACTCGCGGTGCTGGAAGCCGACCTGCCCGGTTGCAGCAGTGCCCTCTGGCTTCTGACCCGCCCCGACTGCCGTGCCCTGCGCTCGGTCACCACGCTGTTCGACGAACTGGGGCGGTACATCCGTCTTCCGGGCACCGCTTCGCAGAGCGGCTAACCTTGTTCAGGATGTACTGCCGAAGTGCCAGTCCACCCGCCTGAAGCCCCCCGGAGGGCGCCATGTTCAAAGCCATACTCGCCATCATCGTCGTCGCGATACTCGGCGTGCTGGGGTACGCCGCAATCAGTCCCGACCATTTCCGCATCGAACGCACGGCCACCATCGCGGCGCCGCCGGACAAGGTCTTCCCGCTGATCAACGATTTCAGTCAATGGACCGCGTGGTCGCCATGGGAAAAGCTCGACCCGACCCTGAAACGCGAATACAGCGGTCCCAAGCAGGGTGTTGGCTCGGTCTACGCATGGAAGGGCAACAACGAGGTGGGCACCGGGAGAATGCAGATCACCCACAGCGAACCGGCTTCCCGGGTAGAGATCAAGCTGGACTTCGAGATGCCCTTCGAAGCCCACAACACGGCTGAATTCACCCTGCAGCCGCATAACGGCAACGGCACCCAGGTCACCTGGGCGATGTACGGTCCCTCGCCCTACACCCACCGGCTGATGCAGGTGTTCTTCGACATGGATGACATGGTGGGCGGCAAATTCGACCAGGGCCTGACCAACCTCAAGGCGGCTGCCGAGAAATAGCCCCGCAGACCACCCGGCCCCTTGTCGGGCCGGGTGCGGCCGACGGGCTATTCTTCATTCCTCGATGGAATCCTGGTAGGGGCGAATGAATTCGCCCCTACCAGGATGGTCAGCTTTCAAGGAGAACGGAATTTTCCAGCGGCCCTGTCGATTCCTGGCGCCGCCGAACGACCAATGGGTGTCAGTACCCCACAGCCACCCGAGGAACCCGCCATGAAATACCTGTGCCTGATCTATATCGACGAAGCCAAGCTGGCCAGCCTGACCGATGCCGACTACCACGCCATCGCCAGCGAATGCCTGGACTACACCGAGCAGCTCACCGCCAGCGGCCACTACCTGGCATCCAATGCCCTGGAGTCGGTGCAGAGCGCCACCACCCTGCGCATACAGGGCGGTCGCCTCTCCATGACCGACGGCCCCTTCGCGGAAACCAAGGAGCAGCTCGGCGGCTTCTACATGATCGAAGCCCGCGATCTCAACGAGGCCATCCAGATCGCCTCGAAGATCCCGCCGGCGCGGCTGGGCTGCATCGAGGTGCGGCCGATCCGCGAGCCCGAGGTGCGGCCGAACATCCGCCCCCTGGAAGCCGCCTCCTGATGACAAGGAGCCCCTGATGGAAGAGGTCGATCTGCGCCAGCGGGTCGAGGCGATCTACCGCAGCGACTCGCGGCGCGTGCTCGCCACCCTGATCCGCCTGCTGGGGGATTTCGACCTGGCCGAGGAAGCCCTGCACGACGCCTTCATCGCCGCCGTGCAGCAGTGGCCGCGGGATGGCGTGCCGGCCAGTCCGCGTGCCTGGCTGGTGTCCGCCGGCCGCTTCAAGGCCATCGACAGCCTGCGTCGGCGCGCCCGCTTCGATGCTTCCAAGCGTCACCTGGTGGCGGAACTGGAAGAGGCCGCCAGCGCCTTCGAGGAGGGTGAGGATGTGGAGGACGACCGCCTGCGGCTGATCTTCACCTGCTGCCACCCGGCGCTGCCCGCCGACGCCCAGGTACCCCTGACCCTGCGCGAGGTCTGCGACCTCAAGACCGAGGAAATCGCCCGCGCCTTTCTCAGCAGCCCGTCCACCATCGCCCAGCGCATCGTGCGCGCCAAGGCGAAGATCCGCGATGCCCGCATCCCCTACCAGGTACCGGCCCTGGCCGAACTGCCGGAGCGGCTGGATAACGTCTTGCGGGTCATTTACCTGGTGTTCAATGAGGGCTATTCCGCGTCCTCCGGCGATTCCCTGACCCGCACCGATCTTTCCGCCGAAGCCATCCGCCTGGCGCGGCTGCTCCTCGAACTGCTGCCGGACCCGGAAGTCATGGGCCTGCTGGCGCTGATGCTACTGCACGATTCGCGCCGGGCCGCGCGAGCCACGGCCGATGGCGAGCTGATCCTGCTGGACGACCAGGACCGTTCCCTCTGGGATCGCGCGCAGATCGTGGAGGGGCTCGCCCTGGTGAACCAGGCCCTGGCCAGCCGGCGCGTCGGCGCCTACCTGCTGCAGGCCGCCATCGCTGCCGTGCATGCCCAGGCGCCGGACGCGGCACATACCGACTGGGGGCAGATCGTCGGCCTCTATGATGTGTTGCAGCGCCTGCTGCAGTCGCCGGTGGTGGCGCTGAACCGTGCGGTGGCCATCGCCATGCGCGATGGGCCCGAGGCGGGCCTGAAGCAAGTGGATGCGCTGCTGGACGCCGGCGAGCTCGGCGAGTACCACCTGGCCCATGCCGCCCGCGCCGACCTGTGCCGCCGCCTGGGGCGCAGGAGCGAGGCGATCGCGGCCTATCGCAGCGCCCTGGCGCTGGTGCGCCAGGAGCCGGAGCGGCGCTTCATCGAGAAGCGCCTGCGTGAACTGGAGGCGTGACGACGCCATTCGTCGCTGGCGGCGATGGCGGTGTCGACACCGGACCACGATCCACGACCGGGGATGAACCCGCCGGCACGCCGCCGGACGGAACACCTTCTTGGAACCAAGGAGATGCACCATGAGCAGTGAAACCCTCAAGGCCACCGCCGAACTGGAAGTGCACGACGTCTTCAACCGGTGGCTGAAAGCCGCCCGCGCCAAGGACGTGGACAAGATCATGGCCTGCTATGCCGATGACGTGATCGCCTACGACGCCGTCCTCAAGCTGCAATTCAAGGGTATCCAGGCCTACGACCAGCACTGGCGCTTCTGCATGGAGATATGCAGCGGCGACAGCATCTTCGAGCCGGCCGAGCCGACCATCCAGGCCGACGCCAGCGTGGCCTTCCTGCACTGCCTCGTTCGCTGCGGGGGCGAGCAGGACGGCGAAGTGAAGACCAGCTGGATGCGCGGCACCCAGTGTTACGTGAAGCGCGACGGGCAGTGGAAGATCGTCCACGAGCACTTCTCCGCGCCCTTCGATATGGAAAGCGGCAAGGCCCTGTTCGACCTGCAGCCCTGATCCGGGCCCGGCCCGGGTGGATCACGCTTGATCGATCCACCATCGGGGGCGGGCTCGGCCGCGTTGGCGGATAGAAAAGCGCTATCCACCCTACGAAAAGCGAGTCAGCCCGTAACGTGGACGGCGCCTTTTCGTCCACCAGGCGGACTATGATCTGGCGCCGGTTGTGGATAAGAAGAGCGGTATCCTTCTTCGCGGATGAATTCGCCCTCACAAGACGGGGCGGCGCCACCTGCCAGCCGGTAAACTCGGCCTTCCCCCAGTATCCGAGCGAGCCCATGGATATCGACCTGGCGCGTACCTTCCTGGAGATCGTCCGCACCGGCAGCTTCGTCGCTGCCGCCGAGCGCCTGCATGTCACTCAGACCACCATCACCGCACGGGTGCAGAACCTGGAGCAGCAGCTGGACTGCCGACTCTTCGTGCGCAATCGCGCCGGGGCGCGGCTGACTCCCGACGGCGAGGTGTTCGTCGCCTATGCCAACCAGCTGGTGCAGACCTGGGAGGCGGCGAGGCGCGACCTGCCGCTGCCCGAGGGCTATCGCGACGTGCTCAACCTGGGGGGCGAGACGAGCCTGTGCAGCCCGCTGGTGCTCAACTGGGTGATCCGCCTGCGCGAGCGCATGCCGTCCCTTGCGGTGCGCGCCGAGGTGGGCGAGGCGAGTCACTTGCAACAGCAACTGCAGAGCGGGCTGCTGGATGCCGCGCTGGTCTACCGTCCCGACTACTGGCCGGGCCTGCAGGTGGAGTTGCTGCTGGAGGAGAAGCTGATCCAGGTGCGTTCGGTGGTCACCGCCGAGCCCTACATCTACAACGACTGGGGCCCGGAATTCCGTCAGCGCCACGACGCCGCGCTACCCGAGAAGGCCAGCGCCGTGCTCGCCACCAACCTCGGCCCACTGGCCCTGCACTACATCCTGCAATGCGGAGGCTCCGGTTACTTCCGCACCCGCGTGGTGCAGGGCCACCTGGAAAGCGGCGAATTGGAACGGGTGGAGAAGGCGCCGGAATTCACCTATCCCACCTACCTGGTCTATTCCCGCGAGAAGGACTCTCCGGCGCTGCGCCAGGCCATCGAGGTGCTGCGCGAAGTGGTGGCCGAGGATATCGACTGGTCCCGGCGCTGGGATCCGATCTGAGGACAGTGGGCGATTTCATGTCAATCGGCACGTAGGGTGGAAATCCCTTTGGGGATTTCCACGATCGGTGCCTTGCACGACCCCGCTGGTGGATAGAAAAGCGCTATCCACCCTACATGGGTGGCCATTGCGTAGGGTGCGCCGTGCGCACCGGAGCGCGCAGCGCACCCTACGGTCAGCTCGCCAGCTGCAACACCGGCGGCTGGTGCAGGTCCTGCAGCCAGTTGCGGTAGAGCGCGGCGATCAGGTCGCTCTGGCTGACGATGCCCACCACGCGGCCGCCGTCGTCCAGCACCGGCAGGCAATGCAGGCCCTGGTCGGACAGCAGTGACACCAGCTCCACCACGGGCGTATCCAGGGTCACGCAGCGCACCGGGCGCGTCATCAGTCGCGATACCGGTGCCTCGCGGCGGGCGCGGAAGCGTTCGGCCAGGCTGCGTGATGCAGTGTTGGCGGCGTGGCCGAGCAGGTCGGAGAGGGTGAGGATGCCCACCAGCCGCTGCTTGTCGTCCACCACCGGCAGGGCTTTCAGGTGATGGCGGTCGAGCAGCCGCCAGGCCTCGCTGACCGGCGCCTGGGGACCGACGGTGCGCAGGTCGCGGGACATGATCCGCGCCGCCCGCAGGTCGCCCATGGTACGGCGCAGGGTGTGCTTCTCGGTGAGTTGCAGCAGGCGCTGGAGATCGTCGCGGGTGACGTCGACGACGCTGCCGAACTCGGCCAGGGCGCGGTCCAGGTCCACTTCGGCGAAACCATTGCGCTCCCCGGGGAGCGGGTCGGCGGTCAGGTGCGGGCCGCTGGCGGGATGGGCGATCTTGCGCGGATAGGGTGTGCCACTGAGGTTGTGGAACAGCAGCGCCGTGACCACCAGCAGCAGTGAACCCAACAGTACCAGGAGCAGCAGGTGCCAGCCCGATCCCGCAAGGAAGTGCCCGCTCATGGCCGCGACCAGGGCCACGGCGCAGCTCGGCGGGTGCAGGCAACGCAGGGCCTGCATGCCCACCAGGCTGAAGCCGAAGGCCAGCGCGGGGGCCAGCAGCGGCTGCTGCACCCAGTGCCCCACCAGCAGGCCGACGGCCGCCGCCAGCACATTGCCGCCCACTACCGACCAGGGCTGGGCGACTGGGCTGGAGGCCAGGGCGAAGATCAGCACGGACGAGGCGCAGAAGGGCGCGGCCAGGCGCAACGCGAGGTCGGCGCCGAACAGCCGGGAGCAGATGAATGTGGCCAGGGTGACGGCGATGCAGCCGCCGATGGCGGCACGCAGCCACTCCCTGGGAGGGGCGTTGCTGGCGTCCGGCAGCAGGCGTTGCAGCCAGAGACGCAGAGGGTTCTGGGGCATGGGTATGACACTGGGCAGTTGATAAAAGGAGGGGCCGCAAGGCGCTGTACGAAAAGTGCCAAGGCTCAGTGGCCTTCGCTCGACGACTTTTCGTACAGACCCTGGGACCCCTCAATCCCACCGGGGTGGGGTTCCATCCTTGGATATGGAAACGACTTTTTCTCGCGCGCGGTTCCTCGGGAGGCCTGCTTGCGCAGGCCCTGGCCGGGCCGGGCGTCGGGGATGGCGGGAATCCTACGGGAAGCTTTGGGTAGCGGGCTAATGAATGTTATTGGTGGTTAAGTGCAAAAAAATTGCTGAATGGAGAGCGAAGGCCGAAGTGTTGCTCCAGCAACACCTGACCAACAAGTTGCCTGCTTTCTTCGTCGGGAACTGTTGGATGATTTGTTCAAGTTATTGAATTTAAAAGAAAAATAAAACTGGCACGGGTACTGCTTTATCCCTCTGCAAGCAAGGCCGCGACTGTTCGCGGCGAAACAGTAGTGCAGAGAACCCCATGTCGCAGACCCCGATTTCCGCCCAGTACCCCCTCGGCATCCCGGATGCCCACATCATTCGCAGCGACGCCGAGGCCATCGAAGTAGCCCATCGCGTCGCCGCCTTCCTGCTGGAGGGTGACGCGGAGCGTGACCGCACCCGCGAGGTGCCGCCGGAGGTGGTGGACCTGTTCTCCAACAGCGGCCTGTGGGGCATCACCGTGCCCAAGGTGTTCGGCGGCGCGGAGGTGAGCTACGCCACCCTGGCCGAGGTGATCGCCATCATTTCCGCTGCCGACGCCTCCCTCGGGCAGATTCCGCAGAACCATTACTGCCTGCTGGAAGACATCCGTTTGCAGGGCACCTACGAGCAAAAGCGTTACTTCTTCGGCCTGGCGCTGAAGGGCAACCGCTTCGCCAATGCCCTGTCGGAAACCGGCGGCAAGAACGTGCAAGACATCCAGACCCGCATCCGCCGCGATGGCGACGCCTACCTGATCAACGGCCGCAAGGGCTACTGCACCGGCTCGCTTTTTGCCCACTGGCTGGCGGTGCTGGCCCTGGACGAAGAGGATAAGGTGCAACTCGCCTTCGTCCCTCGGAACAGCGAAGGGCTGGTGGTAGTCGACGACTGGTCCAGCATCGGCCAGCGCAACACCTCCAGCGGCACGGTGCTGGCCCAGGACCTGCGGGTGCCGGCCGAACGGTTGTTCCCCACCCATCGTTCCTACGACAACCCCACCCTGGCCGGCCCCTTCGCCCAGATCACCACTGCCGCCATCGACGCCGGCATCGCCCGCGCCGCCCTGCGCGATACCCTCGTCTTCGTCCGTGAACAGGCGCGGCCCTGGATCGATGCCGGGGTGGAGAAGGCCAGCGAGGACCCGCTGACCATCATCCAGGTGGGTAACCTGGGCATTCGCCTGGAAGCCGCCGAAGCCCTGCTGGAACGCGCCGGCAAGGTGATGGATGAAGCGCGCCCGGCAACCGACGAGAACAACGTGGCCGCCGCCTCGGTGGCCGTGGCCAAGGCCAAGGTGCTCACCACCGAGATCGCCATCGAGGCCGCCAACAAGCTGTTCGAGCTGGGCGGCACCCGGTCCACCCTGCAACGCCACAACCACGACCGCCACTGGCGCAACGCGCGGGTGCACACCCTGCACGACCCGGTGCGCTGGAAGTACCACGTGGTCGGCAACTGGCTGCTCAATGGCGTCAAGCCGCCGCGTCACGACTGGTCCTGAGGCGCGCGCCATGAGCAAACAGATCCGCCTCAACGCCTTTGCCATGAACGCCGTGGGCCACCTGTCCCCCGGCCTCTGGCGCCATCCCCGCGACCAGGCGCGGCGCTACACCGATATCCACTACTGGATCGAGCTGGCGCGGACCCTGGAACGCGGCAAGATCGACGGCCTGTTCCTCGCCGACGTGCTGGGTGTCTACGACGTCTACCACGGCGGACCGGAGCAGGCCCTGCGCACAGCGGCCCAGGTACCGGTGAACGACCCGCTGCTGCTGGTGCCGGCCATGGCCGCCGCCACCCGCCACCTGGGTTTCGGCGTGACCGCCTCGGTGTCCTTCGAGCATCCGTACCCCTTCGCCCGGCGCATGAGCACTCTGGACCACCTCACGGGCGGCCGCGCCGGGTGGAATATCGTCACCTCCTACCTGGAGAGCGGCGCGCGAAATATCGGCCTGAAACAGCAGCTCAATCACGAGCAGCGCTACGCCCTGGTCGCCGAGTACCTGGAGGTCTGCTACAAGCTCTGGGAAGCCAGCTGGGAGGAGGGTGCGGTGATCGCCGACGCCGAGCGCGGTATCTACGCCGACCCGGCCAGGGTGCACCCCATCGCCCATGAAGGCGCGCACTTCCAGGTGCCCGGATTCCACCTCAGCGAGCCGTCGCCGCAGCGCACTCCGGTGCTCTACCAGGCCGGCGCCTCCAGCCGGGGCAAGGCCTTCGCCGCCGCCAACGCCGAGTGCGTGTTCGTTGCCGCGCCCACCTGCCACATCCTGCGCAACCAGGTGGCCGATCTGCGCCGCCAGGCGGAGGCTGCCGGCCGCAAGGGCAGCGATATCAAGGTGTTCAACCAGCTCACCGTGATCGTCGCCGCCACCGATGCCGAGGCCCAGGCCAAGTGGCGCGAGTACCGTGAGTTCGCCAGCCGGGACGGCGCCCTGACGCTGATGTCCGGCTGGACCGGCATCGACTTCGGCCAGTACGCGCCGGACCAGGTGCTGCGCCAGGTAGAGAGCAACGCCATCCAGTCAGCGGTGGACGCCTTTACCGCCGCCGACCCCAGCCGCACCTGGACCACCGCCGAGATCGCCGACTACTGCGCACTCGGCGGCGACGGCCCACTGCTGGTGGGCTCGCCGCAGAGCGTGGCCGATGAGCTGCAGGCCTGGGTGGAGGAGACCGATGTCGACGGTTTCAACCTGTCCAGCATCGTCGCCCCGGAAACCTTCGTGGATATCGTCGACCTGCTGGTGCCCGAGCTGCAGGCCCGTGGCCTGTTCAAGCGCGAGTACGAAGACGGCAGCCTGCGCCAGAAGCTGTTCGGCCAGGGCGACCGCCTCGCCGAACCGCACCCGGCGGCGCGCCTGCGCAGGAAGGTGGCGCCATGAACGAGCTGCTCGCGAACCTCGACTGGCTGGAGATCGGCCAGGCCTGCATCGACACCCTGACCATGCTCGCCCTGGCGCTGGGCTTCACCGTCGCGCTAGGCCTGCCGCTGGGTGTGCTGCTCTACCTCACCGCGAAGAAACAGTTGCACGAGAAGCCCGGCTTCTACCGCTTCGCCTCGGCCCTGGTGAATGCGCTGCGCTCGCTGCCCTTCATCATCCTGCTGATCGTGATGATCCCGCTGACCACGCTTGTCACCGGCACCTCCCTCGGTGTTGCCGGGGCCATCCCGCCACTGGTGGCAGGCTGCACACCCTTCTTCGCACGGTTGGTGGAAACCGCCCTGCGCGAGGTGGACCGTGGCCTGGTGGAGGCCACCCAGGCCATGGGCGCCAGCACCTGGCAGATCATCTGGCACACGCTGCTGCCGGAGGCGCGCACCGGGCTGATCGCCGCCGTGACCGTCACCGCCATCGTGCTGGTGGACTACACGGCTATGGCCGGCGTGATCGGTGGCGGGGGCCTCGGCGACCTCGCCATCCGCTTCGGCTACCAGCGTTTCCAGACCGACGTGATGGTGGTCACCGTGGCCCTGCTGATCCTGCTGGTGCAGGCCCTGCAGATGAGCGGCGACCGCCTGGTGGTGCGCTACAGCCGCCGCTGAATCCCCATACCGCCGGGCAGCCGGCTTTCGCTGCCCACTTCGGCCCCACGTTCACCCCACGACGGCCAACAATCACAGCCCAGGAGCACCCGAAACATGAAAAAGGCCATCGCCATTCTGGCCGCCGTCGTTGCCTTCTCTGCCCAGGCGGGCGAGAAGCTGGTGGTCGGCGCCACTCCGGTTCCCCACGCGGAGATCCTCGAGTTCGTCAAACCCGCCCTTGCCAAGGAAGGCGTGGACCTGGACATCAAGGTCTTCACCGACTTCATCCAGCCCAACGTGCAGCTGGCGGAGAAGAACCTCGACGCCAACTACTACCAGTACCGGCCCTTCCTCGATGAGTTCAACAAGAGCCGCCACACCAACCTGGTACCAGTGGTGGGCATCCATATCGAACCCTTCGGCGCCTACTCCACCAAGATCAAGAAACTCGACGAGCTGAAGGACGGCGCTTCCGTCGCCATCCCCAACGACCCGGTGAACACCGGCCGCGCCCTGGTGCTGCTGCACGAAGCCGGGCTGATCAAGCTGAAGGACCCGAGCAATACCCTGGCCACCCAACGCGACATCGCCGAGAACCCGAAGAAGCTGAAGATTCGTGAGCTGGAAGGTGCGCTGCTGGCCCGCTCGGTGAGCCAGGTTGACCTGGCCTTCGTCTTCGCCAACTACGCCCTGGAAGCCGGCATCGACACCAACAGCGCGCTGATCGTGGAGAAGGGCAAGGACCTCTATGCCGAATTCCTCGTCGCCCGTCCCGACAACCGCGAGGACCCGGGCCTGCAGAAGCTGGCCAAGGCGCTGAACTCGCCGGAAGTCCGCAATTTCATCCTCAGCCGCTACAAGGGCCAGATCGCCCCGGCGTTCTGATCCTCCCGCTCCGCACCGCTTGCCTCCCCTCTCCCTTCAGGGAGAGGGGCCGGGGGAGAGGGCAGGGCGCAACTCCGCACTTGAAGGCCACACCCCATGACAAACGAAAAAGCCCACAACGCATTTCGTGATGAAGCCCCGCCACTACTCCCGGCGGCGCTGATCGAGAACGATGCACAGGCCCTGCAAGCCGCGCACGAGGTGGCGAAGCTGGCCAAGATCGAGGCCGCCAGGCGGGACCGCGAGCGCCTGCTGCCCTGGCGCGAGCTGGAACTCTTCACCCGCCTGGGGCTGGGTGGCATCCGCATCCCCCGCGCCTATGGCGGCGCCGAGGTATCCCACGTCACCCTGGCGGAAGTCTTCCGCATCATCTGCGCCGCCGACCCGGCGCTGGGGCAGATTCCGCAGAACCAGTTCGGCCTGCTCAGCGTGGTCGAGAACGTCGGCAGCGAGGAACAAAAGCACAAGGTGTTCACCGGCATCCTGGCTGGCCGCCGCCTGGCCAACGCCGGCCCGGAGCGGAACACGAAACACACGCTGGAGATCAAGGCACGCATCACTCGCACCGACGAAGGCCTGAAAGTTTCCGGCGAGAAGTTCTATTCCACCGGCGCGCTGTTCGCCCACTGGGTGGCGGTGAAGGCGATCGACGACAACGGTGTCGGCGTGCTCGGCCTGGTGGAGCGGGGCGTGCCGGGGCTCTCCATAGTCGACGACTGGTCCGGCTTCGGCCAGCGCACCACCGCCAGCGGCACCGTGTTGCTGGATGGCGCCCCGGTGGCCGATGAGCTGGTGTTCCACAACAGCCGCCTGGCCGAGGTGCCGAGCATCCAGGGCGCGCTGTCGCAGCTGATCCAGGCGGCCATCGATGCCGGCATCGCCGAAGCCGCCATCGACGACGCCATCGCCTTCATCCGCGAACGCTCGCGGCCCTGGGTGGACGCCGGCGTCGAGCGCGCCAGCGAAGAGCTCTACACCATCGCCGAGATCGGCCGCCTGAAGGTCGAGCTGAATGCCGCCAACGCCCTGCTGGAGCGCGCCGGCCAAGTGTTGGACGAAGTGGCCGCCGCGCCCATCGACGCCGAGTCCGCCGCGCGTGCCTCCATCGCCGTGGCCGAGGCCAAGGTACTGACCACCGAGATCAGCCTCGCCGCCAGCGAAAAGCTCTTCGAGCTGGCCGGCAGCCGCGCCACCCTCGCCGAATTCAACCTCGACCGTCACTGGCGCAACGCCCGCGTGCATACCCTGCACGACCCGGTGCGCTGGAAGGTCCAGGCCGTCGGCAACTACCACCTGAACGGCGCCTTCCCGGCGCGCCACTCCTGGATCTGAGGACCGCCATGACCATCGTCCATCCGCAACCCATCGATGCTGTGGCCATCATCCGCGACGATGCCGAAGCCCTCGACGTGGCCCGGCGCATCGCCGCCCTGTTCAAACCGGGCGCCGTTGAACGCGACCGCGAGCGGCGCCTGCCCTTGGATGAACTGGAACTGTTCAGCCGCTCTGGCCTGTGGGGCATTGGCGTGCCCCGTGAATTCGGCGGCGCCGGGGTATCCCGCGTCACCCTGGCGCGGGTGATCGCCATTATCAGTGCGGCGGACGCCTCCCTGGGGCAGATCCCGCAGAACCATTTCTATGCCCTGGAAGTGCTGCGGGTGAACGGCACGCCGGAGCAGCAGCGCCGCCTGTTCGCCGCCGCCCTGGCCGGGCAGCGCTTCGGCAACGCCCTGGCCGAGATCGGCACCCGTACCGCCAACGACCGCACCACCCGGCTGGTGAAGGATGGCGCCGGCTACCGCATCCAGGGCCGCAAGTTCTATTGCACCGGCGCCCTCTACGCCCACCGCGTGCCGACCCTGGTGGTGGCCGAGGATGGCCACCAGTACCTGGCCTTCGCCGAGCGCAACGCCCCCGGCCTGACAGTGATCGACGACTGGTCCGGCTTCGGCCAGCGCACCACCGGCAGCGGCTCGGTGGTGTTCGACGACGTGCCGGTGGCGGCCGAGGACCTGGTGTCCTTCCAGGCCGCCTTCGAGCGCCCGACCACGGTCGGGCCCTTCGCCCAGATTCTCCATGCCGCCATCGACGCCGGCATTGCCCGCGCCGCCTATGAGGACGCCCTGGAATTCGTCCGCAGCCGTTCGCGGCCCTGGATCGACTCCGGAGTGGACAAGGCCAGCGACGACCCGCTGACCATCCAGGAATTCGGTCGCCTGGCCATCCGCCTGCACGCCGCCGAAGCCATCCTCGACCGCGCCGGCCGCCTGCTGGATGCCGCCACTGCCGAACCGAAGGCCGAAACCGTGGCCGCCGCCTCCCTCGGCGTGGCCGAGGCCCGCGCGCTGACCACCGAGGTGTCCCTGGCCGCCGGCAGCAAACTGTTCGAGCTCGCCGGCACCCGCGCCAGCCTGGCCGAGCACAACCTCGACCGCCACTGGCGCAACGCCCGGGTGCATACCCTGCACGACCCGGTGCGCTGGAAGTACCACGCGGTGGGCAACTACTACCTCAACGGCCAGTTGCCGCCGCGCCGGGGGACGATCTGATGGCGCGCAAAGAGATCCTCCTCAACGCCTTCAACATGAACTGCGTGGGGCATATCAACCACGGGCTCTGGACCCACCCGCGCGATCGCTCGGCCGACTATCGCAAGCTCTCCTACTGGACCGACCTGGCCCAACTGCTGGAGCGCGGCCTGTTCGACGGGCTGTTCCTGGCGGACATAGTCGGCGTCTACGACGTCTACCAGGGCAACGTCGACCTGACCCTGAAGGAGAGCATCCAACTGCCGGTGAACGACCCGCTGCTGCTGGTTTCGGCCATGGCCGGGGTGACCCGCCACCTGGGCTTCGGCCTCACCGCCAACCTGAGCTACGACGCGCCTTACCTGTTCGCCCGGCGCATGTCGACGCTGGACCACCTCAGCGAAGGCCGGGTGGGCTGGAACATCGTCACCGGCTACCTGGAAAGCGCCGCCCGCGCCATGGGCCTCACGCAGCAGGTGGAGCACGACCGCCGCTACGACCAGGCCGACGAGTACCTGGAGGTGCTCTACAAGCTCTGGCAGGGCAGCTGGGAGGAGGGTGCGGTGCTCAATGACCGGCAGCGGCGGCTCTATGCCCAGCCGGAGAAGGTGCACAAGGTCAGCCACCACGGCGAGTTCTTCGACGTCGAGGGCTACCACCTCTGCGAACCTTCGCCCCAGCGCACCCCGGTGCTGTTCCAGGCCGGGTCTTCGGCGCGGGGTCTGCGTTTTGCCGGCGAGCATGCCGAGTGCGTGTTCATCAGCGGCAACAACAAGGCCGCCACCCGCGCCCAGGTGAACAAGGTGCGCGCCGCCGCCCAGGCCGCCGGCCGCGATCCATTGGCGGTGAAGGTGTTCATGGGCATCAGCGTGATCGTCGCGCCGACTGAAGCCCTGGCGCGGGCGAAGCATGCCGAGTACCTGGCTTATGCCAGCGCCGAGGCGGGCGTGGCGCACTTCGCCAGCTCCACCGGCATCGACTTTTCCCGCTACGCCCTGGACGAGCCGATTCCCTACGTGAAAACCAACGCCATCGAGTCTGCCGCCAGCAAGCTCCGGGACAACAGCCTGACCCGCCGCCAGTTGCTGGAACAGCACGCCCTGGGCGGGCGCTACATCCTGCTGGTGGGGTCGCCCAGCCAGGTGGCCGATGAGCTGCTGGCCTGGATCGACGAGACCGGCCTGGACGGCTTCAACCTCACCCGCATCGTCACCCCGGAAAGCTACGCCGACTTCATCGACCTGGTGGTGCCGGAACTGCAGGCCCGTGGCGCCTACAAGACCGCGTATGCCGAAGGCACCCTGCGCCACAAGTTGTTCGGCGCGGGGGATCGCCTTCCCGAGAACCACCCGGGCGCCCATTTCTCGGTGGGGCGAATTACCACTGTAGGGGCGAATTCATTCGCCAAGCAGGCCGAAGGTCTGCCCTTCGAGGGCCGTGGGAGCGCTGCGCGCTCCTTGGCGAATGAATTCGCCCCTACAACAACCTGATTTCCCTTCAAGACCTTGCTCATAAGGATGACGACCATGCCCAAACACCTCCTCAAATCCCTCACCCTCGGCCTGCTCCTGGCCACCGGCCTCGCCCATGGCGCCGACAGCAAAACCCTCAAGGTCGGCACCACCGCCGCCTTCGCCCCGCCGCTGGAAGTGGCGGTGGAGGAGGCCGCGAAGCAGGGCCTCAAGGTCGAGCTGGTGGAGTTCACCGACTGGAACTCGCCGAACATCACCCTGGCCGCCGGCGACATCGACGTGAACTACTTCCAGCACACGCCCTTCCTGGAAAACGCCAAGAAGGAGGGCGGCTTCCAGCTCAAGCCCTTCGCCCCCGGCGTGATCAACAACGTCGGCCTCTACTCGAAGAAGTACGCGGGCCTGGCCGACCTGCCGGAAGGCGCCAAGGTGGCCATCGCCAACGACCCCATCAACGGCGGGCGCGGCCTGCAGCTGCTGCAGAAGGCCGGGTTGCTGAAGCTGAAGGAGGGCGTGGGGTACAAGGCCACACTGGACGACATTGTCGACAACCCGAAGAAGATCAAGATCATCGAGCTGGAGGCGGTGCAGCTGGTGCGCGCCCTGGATGACGTCGACCTGGCCCAGGGCTACCCGCATTACATCCGCCTGGCCGGCACCCTCGACCCGAACAGCGCGCTGCTGTTCGACGGCATCGAGAACAAGGAATACATCATCCAGTTCGTCACCCGTGCCGATTACCGGGACGACGGCCGCCTGGGCAAGTTCGTGGATATCTACCAGCACTCCCCGCAGGTCCGCGCCGCCCTCGACAAGGCCCACGGCAAGCTTTACCAGCCGGGTTGGCAATAAGCAGGCGATGTAGGGGCGAATTCATTCGCCAAGGGCAGCAACGCTGCCCCCTGCGGCCTGGAAGGGCAGACCTTCGGCCTGCTTGGCGAATGAATTCGCCCCTACAGGTTCTTCGCCTTGAGGTCATACGAAACAGAGAGGGCCCTACATGGTCAGTTTCAATCGCAACATCAGCCTGGACCTGCCGCATATCCGCCTGCAGGGACTGGGCAAGGCCTACCAGGGCAGCAAGGGGCCGGTGCAGGCGCTGCAAGGCATCGACCTTGAGATCCGCCGCGGCGAGGTGTTCGGCATCATCGGTCGCAGCGGCGCCGGCAAGTCGTCGCTGATCCGCACCTTGAACCGCCTGGAGAAGCCCACGTCGGGTCAGGTGGTGATCGACCAGGAAGATATCGGCGCCTTCGACGACAAGCAGCTGGTGCTCCTGCGCCGCCGGGTCGGCATGATCTTCCAGCACTTCAACCTGATGTCGGCCAAGACGGTCTGGCAGAACGTCGCCCTACCGCTGAAGGTGGCCGGCGTGGCCAAGGCCGAGATCGAGCGCAAGGTCGGCGAACTGCTGGAGCTGGTGGGCCTGGCGGACAAGCGCGATGCCTACCCGGCGCAGCTCTCCGGTGGGCAGAAACAGCGCGTCGGCATCGCCCGGGCGCTGGTGCACCAGCCGGAAATCCTGCTCTGCGACGAGGCCACCTCGGCCCTGGACCCGGAAAGCACCCAGGCCATCCTCGCGCTGCTGCGGGACATCAACCGGCGCCTCGGCCTGACTATCGTGCTGATTACCCACGAGATGGGCGTGATCCGCGAGATCTGCGACCGCGTAGTGGTGCTGGAGCGTGGCCAGGTGGTGGAGCAGGGCGAAGTCTGGCGGGTGTTCGGCGACCCGCAGCACGAGGTCACCCGGACCCTGCTGGGCACCTTGCGTCATGACCTGCCGGACGATCTGCTGGCGCGCCTGGTCAACCAGCCACAGGCCGGTGCCAACGAGCTGCTACTGGACCTGCACTTCACCGGCGCCAGCGGCCGCGAGCCGGACCTGTTGGCCATCGCCCAGGCGCTGGGCACCCGGGTGAGCCTGGTGCATGGCGGCATCGACCGCATCCAGGGCCGCGCACAAGGGCACCTGCTGCTCAGCGCCGCGCTGGCGGGGCAGGGTGGCCTGGAGTTGCTGGAGCGGGCACGACCGCTGGCGGACAAGGCGGAGGTGCTCGGCTATGTCGCCCATGCTTGACCGCCTGCTGCAGGGCATCTTCGACACCCTGTTGATGATCGGGGCGTCGTCGCTGATCGTTTTCCTGGTGGGGATTCCCCTGGCGCTGGTGCTGGTCACCACCGGCCCCGGCGGCATCTTCGAGGCGCGCGCGCTGAACCGTGCGCTCGGCAGCGTGGTGAACGTGCTGCGCTCGATTCCCTTCCTGATTCTGATGGTGGCGCTGATTCCCTTCACCCGTCTGATCGTCGGCACCAGTTACGGCGTCTGGGCCGCAGTGGTGCCGCTGACCATCGCCGCCACGCCCTTCTTCGCGCGCATCGCCGAGGTGAGCCTGCGGGAGGTGGATTTCGGCCTGGTGGAAGCGGCCCAGGCCATGGGCTGCCAGCGCCGTCACATCATCTGGAACGTGCTGCTGCCGGAGGCGCGGCCGGGCATCGTCGGCGGCTTCACCATCACCCTGGTGACCATGATCAACTCCTCGGCCATGGCCGGCGCCATAGGTGCCGGTGGCCTGGGCGACCTGGCGTACCGCTACGGCTACCAGCGCTTCGATACCCAGATCATGCTGACGGTGATCATCCTGCTGGTGGTGCTGGTGACCCTGATCCAGTTCGGCGGGGACCGGCTGGCGCGGTTGCTGAACAAGCGGGTGTGATCCTGTACGCGCGAACGCTCCGTAGGATGCGGTGGAGCGAAGCGATACCCATCAGCGGGATCTGAACTTCCGTAGGTTGGTGCCAAGCGGAGCGCGGCCCAACGGACCGCTTCGCTTTGGATTCGTTGGGCTTCGTTCCTCAGACCAGCGTGGCCCGCACCAACCTACGGGGCGGCTTTGCCGCCCTTGGTGAACGATCCCGCCCCCTCAGTCCATCACATCCTGCAGCACTTCGTAGATGATCCCGGTGGCCACGGCCACCAGGATCAGGTCGGTGCCGGCGCGCACCCAGTCGTAGCCTTCGTAGTGGGGCAGGCGGCTGACCAGGCGCCCGTCGAGCTTCTTGGCGATCCCCGGCGGCAGCGGCTTGCCGCGCGCCAGGTTCTTCTGGATGCCCGGCGGCAGCGCCTGCGCAGTTCCCCAGTATTCGCGGTTGTCGTCGAGGACGATGCGGATGCCGCCGATATCCACCTGCGGGCCGCCGGACCAGTTGTTGGCCGGGGCGCTGGCGTTGCCCTTGTCGTGGCCTTTGCCCTTGCCGGGGTCGGCCAGCAGGGCTGGCGAGCCGGTGATGAGGGCGAGGCTGGTGAATGCTGCGATGAGGGTACGGGTTCTGGTCATGTCCTTGGCCTCCGTGAGGGACTGTTTTCCCTTGCCGATTGACTGCGATAACGCGGGGGTAACGCGGCAACTATCGCAAAAAAAGGCAGGCCGGATGGGACCGAAACATGATCGCGTTCAAAATCCGTTGAACCAGGCGTCGTCGAAAGCTGTCCGCTCGTCCCCGGCACTGAACCGGAGCCGGCGGCGAGAGTCTCACGGCTAACTGTGAAACATGCCTGTGGAGGCTCCAAATTGATCAATAAGAAAACCCTGTTGGCCGCGGCCACCTGTGCGATGGTCTTCGCGGCGGGCACCGTCCTTCCCGGCGGCGCATCCCTGGTCGACTCCGCCTACGCCCGTGGCAATGGTGGCGGCGGTGGCGGTGGTGGTGCCGGCGGTGGTGGTGGCCATGGTGGTGGTCACGGCGGTGGCCATGGCGGCGGATTCGGTGGCGGCATGGGTGGTGGTCACTCCGCCAGCCACGATAGCAAGGGTAATGGTTATGGCCGTGACAGCGACCATACCGGCAACGCCTACGGCCGTGACGCCGACCATACCGGCCTGGGCAACAAGTTCGGCCAGGACGCCGACCACACCGGCAAGGCCACCCGCAATGGCGAGGACAAGGGCCACGGGAAAGCGACCTCCGCTGTCGCCCGCGACAAGGACAGCCGCGGCCTGGCGAACGCCCGTGCCGTGTCCGAGACGACGCCCGGCGATCACAACGCCCACGGTCGCTCCCAGGCCGAATCGTCCTCGAGCAAGAACGACCGCTAGAAACGACTGGGGGCAACCTGCTGGTTGCCCCCACTCTTCGCGCTTCCTGTTAATTAGCGCGCGGCCAGCAATACCCCACGGCATTCACCGAAGCCGATGCTGGGGTAACCCTCCCGCTGGCATCGGGCGCGCAGAATCACTTCATCCCCGTCCTCCAGGAAGGTGCGCTGCTCGCCGTTCGGCAGGCTGATGGCCTGCTTGCCGCCGAAGGTGCTTTCCAGCAGGCTGCCAAAGGCTTCCGATTGCGGACCCGAGAGGGTGCCGGAACCGAACAGGTCGCCGGCCTGCAGCTTGCAGCCGCCGACGCTGTGGTGGGCCACCATCTGCGCCACGGTCCAGTACATGTTCAGGGTGTTGCTCAGCGCCAGGCGGTGGGGCGCCAGGCCTTGCTCGCGCATGGCGGCGGTGAGAATCAGCACTTCCAGTTCGATATCGAAGGCGCCCTTGGCCTGGTCGGCTTCGTCCAGCAGGTAGGGCAGGGGCTGCGGGTCGCCTTCCGGGCGTGCCGGCTGGGCGGCGCGGAAGGGTTCCAGGGCTTCGGCGGTCACCACCCAGGGCGACACCGTGGTGCCGAAGTTCTTCGCCAGGAAGGGGCCGAGCGGCTGGTATTCCCAGGCCTGCACGTCGCGGGCCGACCAGTCGTTGAGCAGGCAGTAGCCGGCAATATGGTCCTGGGCCCGGCCGATGGCGATGGACTCGCCCATCTCGTTGCCCTGGCCGATCCAGATACCCAGTTCCAGTTCGTAGTCCAGGCGCTTGCTGGGGCCGAAGTTCGGCACTTCCTGGCCCGGCGGCATGGTCTGGCCGATGGGGCGGCGCACCGGAGTGCCGGAGACGCAGACGGTGGACGCGCGGCCGTGGTAGCCGATGGGCACGTACTTGTAGTTGGGCAGCAGCGGATTGTCCGGGCGGAACAGGCGGCCGACGTTGTTGGCGTGGTGGATGCCCACATAGAAGTCGGTGTAGTCGCCCACTTTCGCCGGCAGGTGCAGCTGGCAGGTGGTGGCGGTCGGCAGCAGGGCCTGGCCCATGGCTTCCAGGCGTGCCTGGGCGGCGCTGCCTTCGGCCAGCAGGTCCTGCAACTGGGCGCGCAGGGCACGGCGGGCGGAGGCGCCGAGGGCGAAGAAGGCGTTCAGGTTGTCGTGGCAGGCTGCGCTCGCAGCGTCGGCCGCTTCACCGCTGAACAGGCCGGCATCGGCAGCGGCCTTCAGGTCGAAGATGGCGTCGCCGATGGCCACGCCTCCACGGGGCGAGGCGCCGGATGGGCTGAAGATGCCCAGCGGGAGGTTCTGCAGGGGGAAGTCGGGGTGGCCGTTGGCGGAAGCGATCCAGCTACGGCGGTTGTCTGGTTGGGTCATGTCAGATCCTGCCCTTGTCGAATGTCTTGGCCATGCCGGCCCAGCATGCATCGTAGTCGCTCTGCAGCTGCGGGCATTCCAGCGCGTATTGGCTGGGGCGCAGCACACGGCTGGTCTCGAACATGAAGGCCATGGTGTTGTCGATCTTGTGCGGCTTGAGATCGGCGGCGATGGCGGCGGTGTTGGTGGCGTTGTCCGGGCCGTGGGCGCTCATGCAGTTGTGCAGCGAAGCGCCGCCAGGGGAGAACCCCTCGGCCTTGGCATCATAGGCCCCCTGGAGCAGGCCCATGAACTCGTTCATCAGGTTGCGGTGGAACCACGGCGGACGGAAGGTGTTCTCGGCCACCATCCAGCGTGGCGGGAAGATCACGAAGTCGACGTTGGCCTGGCCGTGAGTTTCGCCGGGCGAGGTGAGCACGGTGAAGATGGACGGGTCCGGGTGGTCGAAGCTCACGGTGCCGATGGTGTTGAAGCGGCGCAGGTCGTACTTGTAGGGCACGTTGTTGCCGTGCCAGGCGACCACGTCCAGGGGCGAGTGGTCGAGCGTGGTCGCCCAGAGTTCGCCGAGGAACTTCTGCACCAGGGTGACCGGCGCATCGCTGTCTTCGTAATGGGCCACCGGGGCGAGGAAGTCGCGCGGGTTGGCCAGGCCGTTGCTGCCGATGGGACCGAGGTCCGGCAGGCGCAGGGCGGCGCCGTGGTTCTCGCAGATATAGCCGCGCGCGCTGGCGTCCAGCAGTTCGACGCGGAACTTCATGCCGCGCGGAATCACCGCGATTTCCAGGGGCTCCACGTCCAGCAGGCCCAGTTCGGTGGCGATGCGCAGGCGGCCCTGCTCGGGAACGATCAACAGCTCGCCATCGGCGTTGAAGAACACCCGCTGCATCGAGGCGTTGGCACGGAAGAGGTGCACGCTAACCCCCGAGGCCTGCTCGGCGTCCGCGGTGGCGGCGATGGTCAGCAGCCCGTCGATGAAGTCGGTGCGCTCGGCGGGGATGTCCTGGGGATTCCAGCGCAGGCGGTTGGGGGTCACCGGGCCCAGGCGGTTGCCGGCGATCTGGCGTTCCAGGCGCTGGTACTGCGGATGGTTGGCCGAGGGTTTGATGCGGTACATCCAGGTCCGCCGGGCCTCGCTGCGCGGTACGGTGAACGCGGTGCCGGAGAGCAGTTCGGTATAGAGGCCGTAGGGCACTTTCTGCGGGGAGTTCTGGCCGACGGGCAGGGCGCCGGGCAGCGCTTCGCTGCTGAACTCGTTATCGAAACCGGATTGGTAAGTGAGCTGCGTGGGGGAGACCATGGCGACCTCTCTGTTTTTGTAATCGAATTACGCATAACGTAATTTGAAAGCCAAAAGGGGTCAAGCTATAACAGCGCCCAATACAGCAACCAAGGCCAGGACATGACGAGCGAGAACGACAGCGCGGGCGCACCGCGGCGGCAGAAGGTGCAGGCCGCGGAAGTGGGCACCGACATCCTCAAGGGGCTGGCGGAGCTGGCGCCGGCCACCTCGCTGTCGAGGCTGGCCGAGCACGTCGGCATGCCGGCGAGCAAGGTGCACCGTTACCTCCAGGCGCTGATCGCCAGCGGCTTCGCCGAACAGGACGCCACTACCAATCACTATGGTCTCGGCCGCGAGGCGCTGCTGGTGGGCTTGGCTGCCATTGGGCGGCTGGATGTGGTGAAGGTGTCCATGCCGCATCTGGCGGAGTTGCGCGACGCGCTGAACGAAACCTGCTTCCTCGCCGTGTGGGGCAACAAGGGCCCGACCGTGGTCCATGTGGAACAGGCCCTGCGCGCGGTGACCCTGGTGACCCAGGTGGGCTCGGTGCTGCCGCTGCTAGGCTCATCCACCGGCCTGGTGTTCAACACCTACCTGCCCGAGACCGAGACCGCCTTCCTGCGCGATGAGGAACTGGCGCAGCCGGGTGCTCCCGATGCCGCCGAGCTCCAGGCCCAGATGACGCAGATCCGCGCCACCGGCCTGCACCCCGTGCACGGCCTGCTGATGCCGGGGGTGAATGCGCTTTCGGCGCCGCTGTTCGCCACGGGCAGCAAGCTCGCCGGGGTGATCACGGTGGTGGGGGCGGCCAGCGTGTTCAGCGCCGACACCGAAGGTTCCGCCGCCGAACGCCTGCACCAGGCGGCTGAAACCATCAGCTTGCGGATGGGCGGACGGCCGCCGGAATAGGGTTGGCCGCCGCTCTGGGGTGGATCATTCCTCCGCCCCGGTGAACAGTTGGCTGCATTCTCGCGGGTCACCGGTTTCCACCCCCATCTCCAGCCAGTGCAGGCGCGTCTCCAGGCGCCCCAGGGTCATCGGATCGGGCACGGTCGGTTGGCCCTTCGCCTTGGTGCGTTCCTCGCCCAGGGCAACCACCGCCTTCAACGCTTCGCCCATATCCTGCGGCTTCAGCCAGGCATATTTGTGCTGGGCGTAGCTGATCCAGCTGCCCACCAGGCAATCCGCCACCAGTTCCTGGCCCAGCTGCAGAGTCCCATCATCTTTCGCCTTGCCAAGGTCGACATTGAATTCCTTGAACCAGCCCGCTACCCCCACGATGTTCTGGATGTGGTGAGCGGCGGCGTGAGCGATCACATAGCTGCGAGCGAGGTTGCCCACCTGTGGGGCGCGCTTCTGCAGTTCGTCCAGATAGGCCAGGTCGAGGTACAGGTGCATATCGCTCGTACAGTAGTAGGGCCCACTGATGAAACCGGTGAGCTTGCAGGGCGCCTCGATCCGGTTCTCGTAGAGCACCACCTTCGGCCGCTTGTAGGAGTAGTCGCCACGGGCGAGGAACTCGCCCCAGATGTCCTCGATGCTGTCCAGCATCAGGTTCACCAGTTCCTTCGAGTCGGCGGGTGCGCTCGTCGCGGCCGGCACCGGTGCCGCTGCGACCGGTTCCGGGGATACGGTGACATGCTCGGGAAACGCTGGCTCCGGCGGCCTCAACTGGTCGATCAGATGCGCCGGACCGAAGGCCAGGTAGAGGGCCACACCGCCCAGCGCAATGATGATCAGCAGCCAGGACAGGATGCGCAGCAGGCGGAGCAGCAATCCGAAGCGGGGCTTCGGGGCGGCGGCTTTTTCGGGCATGACGGTAGGCTCCGGGGGGGCATCGAGATTCAGTGTCGTCCGTTCCGCGCCGACTCGCCACGTCGCCCGTGCGGATGAGACGCCTGTCACATGATGGCAACCTGATGCTGCTTGAATGCGCGGCACCCATCAGTCGCCGGAGTACCGATCATGGCAGCCGAAAGCAGTCTGGCTCGCCTGCTCAAGGCCGTGGAGCCGCTGGCCCCGGACATGAGCATCAGTGATGTGGCCGATCGTCTGCTGACCCATGAACACAAGGCCTTCCTCTCCCTGCCCGTGGTCGACGGGCAGGGGATGCCCCAGGGCCTGGTCAGCCGCTACACCTTGCAGGACATCTTCATGCAGCGTTTCGGCCGCGACCTCTGGGGGCGCCGGCCGGTGGCCGACGTGATGAACCCGGCACCGCTCACCGTCGCCCTGGCTTCGGGCCTGGAGCTGGCGGCCAAGCAGGTCACGGCGCAATTGCAGTACCCCATTACCGAAGATTTCATCCTGGTGGACGAGCAGGGACGCTACCTGGGGCTCGGTACGGTGCTGGACCTGCTCAAGGCCATGGAGTTGCGCATCGCCCAGCGCAACCAGGTGCTGCGCAAGGCACTGGTGGACCTGAAGGAATCCCAGGCGCAACTGGTGCAGTCGGAGAAGATGGCCTCCCTCGGCCAGATGGTCGCCGGGGTCGCCCACGAGTTGAATACGCCCCTGGGCTACGTGAAGAACAATGTGCAGCTGCTGGAAGAGCTGACCGCGCCGCTGTTCGCTCTCGCCGACAGCCAGGCCGCACTGGCCGACTGCCTGGACGACCCGGACTGCGACGAGCAGCGCCTGGCCGATGCCCTGGAGCGTGCCGCCGCCATGCGCGAAGAAGTCGCTCCCGAATTGCTGGCCGGCGATCTGCGCCAGTTGTTCGGTGACACCCTCTACGGCCTCGGCCAGATCACCGAACTGGTTTCCGGTCTGAAGGATTTCGCCCGCCTGGACCGCGCCATGAGCGAGGAGGTCGACCTCAACGACTGCATCCGCAGCGCCCTGCTGATTGCCCGCAACCACATCAGGGACAAGGCCGAGGTCTTGCAGTCGCTGGGGGAACTGCCACGCATCGCCTGCGCGCCGTCGCAGATCAACCAGGTGCTGCTCAACCTGTTCACCAACGCCGCCCAGGCCATGGACGGGCCTGGGCGCATCCAGATCAAGAGCTGGGCCGATGACGTGCAGCTGTTCATCTCGGTGCAGGACAACGGCCGCGGCATGCCGCCCGAGGTCATGCGGCGCATTTTCGATCCCTTCTTCACCACCAAGCCGGTGGGCGAGGGCACCGGGCTGGGCTTGTCCATCAGCTACAAGATCATCCGCGACCACGGTGGCAGCATCCGCGTGGCCTCGGAGCCGGGGCGCGGAACGCGTTTTCTCATCAGCCTGCCGCGTAGCCAGGCCGTCGAACTGAAACGGAGCGCCTGAGCCCATGACCACTCCTGTCCGCATCCTCTTCGTCGATGACGAGGAACGCATCCTGCGCAGCCTGGCGCTGCAATTCCGCCGCCAGTACGAGGTGATCACCGAAAGCGACCCGCTGCGGGCGCTGCAGCGTTTGAAGGAACAATCGGTGCAGATCATCGTCAGCGACCAGCGCATGCCAGGGATGAGTGGCGCGGAGATGCTCGCACGCTCCCGGGAGATCGCCCCGGACTGCCTGCGCATTCTGCTCACTGGCTATTCCGACCTGGATGCGGCGGTGGAGGCCCTGAACAGTGGCGGCATCTTCCGCTACCTGACCAAGCCCTGGGACCCGCAGGAAATGGCCTTCACCCTGCGCCAGGCGGCGGAGATCGCCACGCGCCAGGCCGCTGCGCCGATCAGCGCTGCCCCCCGCGAACTGGCCGCGCCGCTTTCCGTGCTGCTACTGGACGACGACCCGGAAACCCTGCACTGCGTCGAGGCGTTCTGCCAGGCCGGCGGTCACCGCCTGCTGCGGGCCCACAGCCTGAGCGAGGCCCTGGTGACACTCAATATGGAAGCGGTGGACCTGCTGGTCAGCGACCTGCGACTGGGCGGCGAGGACCTGGCGCCGCTGCTGAAATCCCTGGCCCAGGCCCACCCGCGCCTGCTGAGCCTGGTGGTTACCCCCTTCCGTGACACCCAGGCGCTGCTCAAGCTGATCAACGAAGCGCAGATCTTCCGCTACCTGCCCAAGCCGATTCGCCGCGGCCTGTTCGAGAAAGGCCTGAAGGCCGCAGCTGAACAGGCCTTCCTCTGGCGCGCTCAACCCTTGCAGGTGATTCCGCGCGTGGCCGATGCCCCGAAGGAAGCCGGCGAAAACCAGCGGGTCGGCAGCCTCCTGGGGATGCTGGCGCGGTTGCGCGAACGGATGATTGCCTGAGGCGGGGAAGGGGGCCGCGTAGCGGCCCTGTTCTCACGAACTCATTGCCCCATCCGGGCTTCGGAGTGCGGCGGGACTTTTGTTGTGGGGGCGAATTCATTCGCCAAGGGCTGCGCAGCAGCCCCAAGCTGACTTCCAGGCCGAACCTGCGGTCCGGTTTGCGAATGAATTCGCCCCCACAGAAAAGCGGCAAGCCTGGTGCTCGCACGACAGACTTGCACTCGGACATAGGATCTACCGACGGGATGGGGCTTTAGTTATGGGGCCTTACCAATCGCCGAACGACATCCGCTTCCAACTCGGCTCATCACTCAGTGCCGGATCATCATGGGCCGCCATGAACACCGGCAGATCCCGTCGCGCGATCCACAGCTCCCCCTGCCACTGCACCACCCCGATGCGCTGATTGGCCCAACTCATGAAGGCCCGCCGGGGCGAGACCTCCATCTCCCGGTGCTGATCATGCAGCGTCGGCAGCACCTCTTCGCTGAGCCACCGGGCGATGCGACGGTTATCCGGATGCCCGAAGCGATAGAGGGCGTGATAGGCCCCCTCATCGCTGATCACTTCCAGTTCTTCCAGCATCTCGGAGGCGTACTTCAGCCGCACCGTGCGCCGCTGGTGCGTGGCCATGCGCCGGGCCAGCAGGTGGGCGCGTGGCGCAGCGATCAGGCGGGCGAAGTCGTAGGCGACGAACCAGGGCCGGTTGTCGATCATCACGGCGCGTAGATGTTGGGTATGGCGTTGGAACACGAGGGGGGTATATGCGTCTTGCATGGTGGTTGTCCTACTAGCTGGAAGAGCTGCCACCTACGTCGCCAAACGAGGGTGGCAGACCGCGCGGGGTTGGCGAACCGGTTAGTAGGACCCGGCAGACCCGAAGGTCTCCCCGCGCGATCTGCCATAAAGCAGTGCAGCAGAAACTGCATGCGTGCGGGGGCCTGCAAGAACATTCGCTGTTCTCGCAAACACCGTATGGCGCTATCGCGCCTACTAAAGTCGGGTCGCCAAACCCGGCCACGGGATTGACCGCGACCGGCGCAGGATAGGGAGGGGAGGGCGCAAGGGCAAGCGATGACAGCACGAACTGGCCCGCCTATTTCTGCTGCTTGCTGCCTCTGATGTTGCCGGCAACCCCGCCGGCGACGGCGCCAACTGCCGCGCCGGTCCATCCACTGCCGCCGGCTATTGCGGCAATGCCGGCACCGGCCGCGGCACCGATGGCCGCGCCGCTCACGGTCCCCTGCTGCTGGGGTGTCATCGAGGTGCAGCCGATCACGCTCGCTGCGGTGAGGGCTGCGGCAAACACTAGGATCCGCTTCATGTTCATCTCCGCTACTGGTTCTGCTGGAGACCTGGCACGACCATCTCGAACCAGATGGTCTCGATGACGGGCCGTTTCACGCGGTCGGGATTGGCGGCGTACCACTGGTTGAGCCCTTCGCGCACGCTGTCGAGTGTGTGTCCTTTCAGACCCCTGCCGAAGCGCGGAATCAGGCTGTGCTCATCGGACGGCGGCTTCGACCCATAGTAGGCCGCTTCCACCTGGTAGGCGTTGGCGATACCGATGAGATAGACCTTCTTGAGTTGCTCCGACGATTGCATCCATTGCTCGCCGGTGATCATGGGCACCTCGTCGGCGCGGGCCATGTCCGATGCCGCCGCCAGGGTCACGCATGCTGCCAATGCGAGCATGCCCATTCGCAATGTCCTCATCGTCTTCCCTCCTCGCTAGGCTGAACCTCAACTCGGTGGCGCGGCCTGCACCGGCGGCCCTGGGTCGCTTCGCCGGATCGACTCTCGAACCGGTCGAACGCACCGGAGATTCATCGGACTCTCGCCGGTCCCGAATGTCAATGCTCCGCCAATGGCGATACGTAGCACCTCCATGCCCTTACTACGCTCGTTTCAATCGTGTCGATAACGCTTGTTCTCAGGTCCGCGTTCGCATAGCCCGGATTTCCTGATGGAGAGGAACTTCTCTGTACAAGAGAAGGACGGCAAGCAGCATCACGCAGCCAGACAGTCGTCCGACGAGCCGAGCAGCACCTGGCCGCGCTCGCAAGGTCAGGTTGGCGCCAACGGTCAGGTCACGTATTGGGCGAGTCCGTTACCGAAGGACCAGTTTTCCTTTTTGACTTCGACCAGGCTGACGAAAACGTCCTCCAGGCGAACACCTGCTTCCTTGTTGAGCCCATCGGCAATCGTCTTGTAGAGAAGCTTCTTCTGATCCGTCGTGCGTCCCTCGTTGAGGGTGATCTGGATAAACACCAGCCCATCCGTTCGCTCAATCCCGAGGTACTCCCGGTCATAGACGAAGTGGGTGTCATCGTGCTCGGTCAGGACCTGGAAATTGTCGTGATCCGGCACATTGATCGTGCTCCTCATTGAGTCATAGACGACCTTGCCCAGCCTCTTGGCGTAGGAAGCGTCAGGGTTCCTTTTGATGTCGATACGAACGAGAGGCATGGATTTCTCCTTGACGTATTCGGGAAAACCTTCAGCCACGCTGGCTTGGGCGCCATCCAAGAAGCTGGTCGGTTCGGTCGCCAGCTGTCCTTGCGTCAAAAAGATAATGGCCATAATCTATTTTGACAAGCGAGTGCGACCAACACCCCGAATAGCGCCCAATGGGCTTGCGATGGAGTCGAGACAATGCCGGAACACATCTATCTGGATGACATAGCCGTGGATGACGTTTTTGTAAGCGGCCAACATGAGCTGGACGCCGAGCAGATCATCCAGTTCGCAACCCAATTCGACCCACAGCCATTCCATCTCGACGAAGACGCAGCGACAGATACGTTCTTCCAGGGCCTGGCTGCCAGCGGATGGCACACCGCGGCCATCACGATGCGGCTCCTGGTGCAGAGCCTGCCCTTCGCCCATGGCGTAATCGGCGCAGGCGCAGAGATCAGTTGGCCACAGGCAACCCGCCCTGGTGACGTCCTTCAGGTCACCAGCAAGGTCGTCAGCATTACTCCGTCTCGATCCAGGCCTGATCGGGCCATCGTCGTTTTCGAGTGCGTCACCTCGAATCAGAATGACGAGGTACTGCAAAAACTGATAACCAAGGTCGTGGGCTTCAAGAAGGAAAGGTGACCTCATGGGACGCTCATCACAACAGCAGGCCTCGGAGAATCGGGCGAAGATCGTTGAGACTGCGAGCAGGATGTTTCGCGAGCTAGGCGTCGAGAATGTATCGGTGTCTGACGTGATGGCTGCCAACGGAATGACTGTTGGCGGCTTCTACAAGCAGTTCGACTCCAAGGATGCGCTTGTGGCCGAAGCTTTCTCGCTGGCGTTCGATCAGTCGCTCGACGCCTGGGACGACGTGTATCAGCAAGCAGATGCCAAAGCCGAGAATCGAGCCAGCGCACTGGTCCGCCAGTACCTTCGAAACACCGCGGCGAAGCGCCGCTGCCCGGTATTGGCATTCGCGCCACATGTCATCAACGGAGGCGCCGACCAAGCTTCTGTAGAAGCCTACAAGGCGGGCACCAAGGACCTGTTCGACAAGTTCATCAGCGAGATGAAGGGAGCAACTGGCGGCCATGCCACTCCAGACGCTGCCGAGCGCGACTCGATGGTCCTGTTTGCGGCGATGGTGGGTGCCCGTGCGATTGCGCAGGCAATTGGCAATGCGCCTTGGGTGGAGGCGATTGAAGCTGCTGTGAACCAGGCCGCCAAACAGCAGGGGCATCGGTAGGCCGTCGTCCACTTTGGGATGTGGATTCAACCGGTCGGCGCAAGGGCCCGGTCGGCGAAAACCTGCACGCTATTTCGCCTCCGACCCATACTGCTTCCAGCGTTCTTCACTGAGATCGCCCGGGTCGAGCCTGCGTCACCATCGAAGCGAGCTCGAACGCACAGCGCCGACCCGCACGGCGCGTTCCGCAGAGCCATCAGGCCAGGCCTGACAGCGGCGGGCGGCGGCGGGTACAATTCGCGCCTTACCTCATCCCTCTGTTGCTTCCTTTGCCGGATTCACCGGCCAGGATTACCGCCATGATTCGCATCAACGAACTGTCTCTGCCCCTCGATCATTCTGCCGATGAATTGCGCAAGGCCATCGTCAAACGCCTCGGTATCAGCGACGCCGATCTGCTGAACTTCACCGTGTTCAAGCGCAGCTACGATGCCCGCAAGAAAAGCAGCGTCATTCTGTTCATCTACATCATCGATCTGGAGGCCCGCGACGAGGCGGCGATTCTGGCGCGCTTTGCCGATGACAACAATGTACGTCCAGCCCCGGACACCCACTACTACCCAGTAGGACAGGCGCCGGCCAATCTGAGCGAGCGGCCGCTGGTCGTGGGCTTTGGCCCCTGTGGATTGTTCGCGGCGCTGCTGCTCGCGCAGATGGGGTTCAAACCCATTGTGCTGGAGCGCGGCAAGGATGTGCGTCGCCGCACCAAGGATACCTGGGCACTGTGGCGCAAGAAGGTCCTGACCCCGGAGTCCAACGTGCAATTCGGCGAGGGCGGTGCCGGCCTGTTCTCCGACGGCAAGCTCTACAGCCAGATCAAGGACCCCAAGTTCTACGCCCGCAAGGTGATGCAGGAGTTCGTTCGCGCCGGCGCTCCGGAAGAGATCATGTACGTGAGCAAGCCGCATATCGGCACCTTCCGTCTCACTGGCGTGGTAGCGGCCATGCGCGAGGAGATTATCGCCCTCGGCGGCGAGGTGCGATTTGAAAGCAAGGTGTCCGATCTGCTGATCGACGATGGCCAGCTCGAGGGCGTGGTGCTGGCCAGTGGCGAAACGATCCGCAGCCGCCATGTCGTACTGGCGCTGGGCCACAGTTCCCGCGATACCTTCCGCATGCTGCACCGTCAGGGCGTGTTCATCGAGCCCAAACCCTTTGCCGTGGGTTTCCGTATCGAACACCCGCAAGGCATGATCGACCAGGCCCGCCTGGGCAAATACGCCGGCCATCCGGAGCTCGGCGCCGCCGACTACAAGCTGGTGTATCACGCCAGGAATGGCCGCGCCGTCTACAGCTTCTGCATGTGCCCCGGCGGCACTGTGGTTGCGGCCACTTCCGAGCCGGAGCGCGTCGTTACCAACGGCATGAGCCAGTACTCGCGCAACGAGCGCAATGCGAATGCCGGCATAGTCGTGGGCATCAACCCGGAGCAGGATTTCCCGGGCGGCCCGCTGGCGGGAGTGGAGTTGCAGGAGCGCCTGGAATCCCGCGCCTATGAATTGGGCGGCAGCGATTACTGCGCGCCTGCGCAATTGGTGGGCGACTTCATTCGCGGGGTGCCGTCGAGCGAATTTGGCGAGGTGGAACCCTCCTACAAACCCGGCGTGCGCCTGGGCGACCTTGCGCCCTCGCTGCCGGAATATGTGATCGAGGCCATCCGCGAGGCGCTGCCGGCATTTGGCAAGCAGATCCGCGGTTTCGATCGCGATGACGCGGTGCTCACCGGTATCGAAACCCGCACTTCCTCCCCGGTCCGTATCACCCGCGACCACGAGACATTGCAAAGCCTCAATCTGCGTGGCCTGTATCCGGCCGGTGAAGGCGCCGGTTATGCGGGTGGCATTCTGTCGGCGGGCGTGGATGGCATCAAAGTCGCCGAGGCGGTGGCCAAGTCGCTACTGTCTGAAATACAGAGCAACTGAGCGCCGCATTGATGAAGTTCGATGACATTAAAAAGCTCCACCAGAAGAAATACCGGGCCGAGTTCGGTCATTTCCTGGTGGAGGGCGAACATCTGTTGCTGGAACTGCAGAAAGCGGCCTTGAAGAATCCGCTGCTAAAGCGCAGTCAGCTGTATGTGACCGGTGCCTACGAGCACTGGCAAAGCCCGTTTGAAACCCACGTGATCAGCGACCGCCAGATGGCGCAGATCGCCGACACCAAGACACCGCAGGGAATCATTGCGCTGGTGCCAATGCCGCCGGCAGCCGCGCCGGTTGCTGCACCCGCCAACAATGAGCGCGCCATTTACCTGCATGAAATCCAGGACCCGGGCAATCTCGGCACCATCCTGCGCACGCTGGCGTGGTTCGGTAATTTTCGCTGCCTGCTCAGTCCCGGCAGCGTTGATCCGTATAACCCCAAGGTCGTGCGCTCCAGCATGGGCGCCATTTTTCATGCGCCCATGGAGTTGGATGTGGAATTGGATTCCTTGCGCACGCGCTTCGAGCGCATCGCCTGCCTGGATATGAATGGCGACAGCTTGCAATCCGCCAGTTTCAAGGCGTTCGATTGTTATCTGTTCGGCAACGAGGCACGCGGCGTGCCCCGCGAGCAACTGATCGCACTCAACGCCCAACCTTTCACGATTCCCGGTTGTGGGACCATCGAATCGCTGAACCTGGCCGCGACGGTCAATATGTGCGCTTACGAATTGAACAGATAGGATCGACAAGGGCTGCTTTCGATCCGCAGAACCTCCCGAGCATCGGGTGCAAAGGAAAGCCGGGGGAGCTGAGGCGACCCTTGGAGTCAGCCGATCGCCTTGGCCATTTCAGTGGTGGCTGCCCAGCCCGAGGCTTCATACACCGGCTGGCCGGCCTGGGTCGCGTGCAGCACGGCAAAGCTCAATCCGCGCTGGGCAAACTCGGCTTCGGCCAGCTTCATCAGGGCCGAAGCAAGGCCCCGACGCCGATAGGCGGGTTCGACGAAAACGTTCAGCACATAGCCGCGCTGGTCGAGGTTCGGATGGGATGGATGAGGCGGCCAGTCGATACTCATAAGGCCGATCGCCGCCACAGGCTGTCCGTCGTCCAGCAGAGCAAACCCGTAGTAACGGCCATCGACCAGGCGCTGATGCAACCAGGGCCGGAAGTGCTCGGTCATCACCCGCAATTCCGATGGAACGCCGCCTGCCTCGAGGAACATGGTTTCGCGATGAACACAAATCATCTGCAGGTCATTAAGCTCCAGCCTGCGTGCCTGCAAACCTGAAAAGTCGATTTCGCCGGGAATCTCTTTCATCGCATGGACCTCTACGGAGTGGTCGATGCTAGGGCGGCGGCAAGCTGAGTGATAGGTGCAGATCGACAGCAAATGCTCCATACAGCGATCGCTTGCCCGCAAAACCAGCCGGAGTAGGGCGGCGACAGCGAAAACGGTTCAGTCGGACCGTTCTGCAAGGTAGTGAGTCTGCAAGCCCTGCACATCCACCGACAGGGCATCGCTCAGGAAGCGGGCAGTGCTGCCCCATTCCTGCTCGATTGTCTGCAGTGACTCCTGCAGATAACCGGCCCGGACTTCAAGCAACGGCATGGCCACTTCGGGTGAGACACCCAGTGGTGCAAGGCGCGTCAACAGGCCCTGGATGAGGCGCTGGTTCCAATGGTTGGATTCCAGATAGTTGGCCAGGATCGTTTCCGGCACCACGTCAAGCGCCGACAACAGCAGCAGGGTGGCGAAGCCGGTCCGGTCTTTGCCGGTGGTGCAGTGATACAGCAGCGTTCGGCCTGTTTCAGCTTCTCTCATGAACCTGCCGAAGGCAGCCTGGTGCTTGACGGGGAAATCGCGATACGTCTGCAGCATGAAGTCGTCCATCTCCTGCCGCGTGGAGGCTCGCAGTCTCGTCACCAGCTCGCTCATGCCCATGCTGCCCTCCAGCACGGGAAGGGCGATCCATTCAAAGGCATTGGCAAATCCGCGTTCTTCCACCGACTTCTCTTCAGCGGCGCGAAAGTCGATGACCCTGTCCAGGCCAAGGGTTCGCAGTTGGGCGAGGTCGGCAGGGCTTGCCAGGCCCGGGTTGCCACCGCGGAACAGTCGGCCCTTGCGTAAACGCCTACCGTCGCGACTGTACAGGCCACCGAGGTCGCGCAGGTTGTGGATGTTCTCGAACGACAGCGCTGTGCCGGTCAGTGCGACGTCCGTAGTGGGGCTTGTTTCCAGGGGCGTTTGCGGAGTGACCCCTGAAAGCAGTGACGCGATCTTGCCGGCCATACGTATTCTCGGTCTTGTTGTTATGTTGCATCGAAGGTAATCCAGCGCGACCCGTATTGCGAACTGTGTCTTCGCGGTCGGGTTCCGACTGTGTCGGGAATCGGGAGAGGCGCGCGCAGCGGCGCCTTGGCACCCTTCGTGCGACTTACTCTTCAGAGCGACTCGTGGGGTCACGATCGCGCTCGTATCGCCTCGTGAGCGGAAACGGAGGCAACCAGGACTCGCGCCGGACAATCCAGCTTTCGTAGGTGGGCATCAGTTGGTCAGGGGCATCCAGGGATCCCAGGTGCACTTCGATTTCGTCTGCGGTGCGGGCGAAAACGGACGAGCCGCAGCGGGGACAGAAAAAACGCCCGGCGTAGTCGCGTGTCTCGCCATCGATCGTCACCGCATCCTGAGGGAACACCGCGCAAGCGTTGAACAGGGCCCCATGATGCTTGCGGCAGTCGAGGCAGTGACAAATGCCGACCCGGTAGGGGAGTCCCGACGCCACAATTCGAACGTTGCCGCAAAGGCAACCGCCGGTGAATCGCTCCATGCTGCGTCTCCTCTGGAATCAAGCGGCCGGAATGGTCACAACGCACCCCGTCGGGCGCCCATGATCGATGCGCCAGCGCGACCTCGCAGACGGCCTTTATCGGTGGTTGTGAAAATAGCAGCCAAACGATTGCAAAGGACCGAAGGCAGCCGTTTCCAGGAGCGGCCGTTCAAGGTCCGCTACCGAAACGTGAGCAATTCGCTTGCTCCAAATGCCTTGAGCGTACGACCAACCGGACGCAACAAGCCAAGGTGCGCTTCTACTGCCTTGTGGGTGCAACCGTACAGGCGCTTCTCGGCAGGTTCCAGCAGCCAGTGCAGCGTAAAAACCAGCCGTTGGGCACAACGCACGCTCACTGTTTCCCTGCTGCTGTTACACCGGCAGCAGTGAATCCGGGAGGGGTTTTGAGCCACGGGAAACCCTGCACCGCCATGTCATAGCCGGTGGTGTAGAGGCTGCGCATGTATTCGTTATCGAACTCTTCCTTGTGCGGAGCGTTGAAGCTCGAGGGTATGAACCCGAGGTTGAAATCCACACCATCACGCTGGGTGGTGGAATAGATCCGGTAAAGGTCGCCGATACCCTGGCTGTGGATCAACGAGGTGACCGCGCGACCGGCGATGCTCATGGTTTTGCGCTCGACGTCCGCCCAGTCCGGGTCGAGTCGTGAATTGCGTATCACGTACAGTTTGCGCTCGCGGGTCACTCCAATTGCTTTTGCTTCCTCATCGACGCGAACCGACGCCGGATAAGCGAACACCTGTGCCATGATGCCGCCGTCCACGTGCATTTCCTGATAGGCCTTACCATCGACTTCCACGTCGATCATCATGGGCGGAAATCCTCCCGGAATGGAGGCAGATGCAATCATGACTCTCACGAACAGATCCAATGCCTCAGGACCGCCATAGGTCGCGATTTTTCCCATGTCCCAGATTATTGGGCGGCGCGCATCGAGGTCCGCCGTGGCAACTAACAGAAAGCGGCCCTTGGCGTACTCCGCGGCGATTTCCTTGAGTATCTGCTCATTCAACGATTCGCGTGTCAGCTTCAACAGCGGTGCGTTATCTGACATTGCATCACCCAAAACGCCTTCGAGAAAACTGCGCGGCTTGAGGACGTCTTTCGGTGACAGCGTGGTGTAGAACCTTTTCAGTGTCGCGTCGTACTTCGGCCCCAGAAATGCGAAAGGCGCGATCAGCGCGCCCGTGCTGATGCCGGTAACGAGCTTGAATTCCGGGCGCGTGCCTTTAGCCGTCCAGCCATTCAGCACGCCTACGGCGAACGCCCCGTTGTCACCGCCGCCCGAAATGGCCAGATATACCGCTGGCGGCAGGGGCCCTTTGTGCCCTTGCTTGGCAAGGTAAGCCTGCTCCCGCTGCAGCGCTTGAATGCCGATTCGTGTGAATTCTGTCATGTCGCCGCCGCCGACATAACGCACCCCAGGCATGCCTGGAATTTCCGCTCTCGCCGTCAGGTCGTCCGGCACCGCCGGCAGGCGTGTCGGCGACATGGTGCAGCCCTGTAACAGTAGCAACAGGGCCACGATCAGGTTGGTGGCTTTCATAGTCGACTCTCTCGCTGTGCCTGTGTCGTATGAGCCGCGTTGTTTGAATATCCCGCCGCACGAAGGCTGTGATAGCGACGCCGCACATGTTCGCGCGGATCATTGCTCAACAAATTGCATGCCAGGGTGCGGATTGTTCATCTGTGGCAACTGCGCGGGGTGGTGGGGTAATGACAGCTTTGGCTCCGGTTACCTCATTAAAGACGCTTCACGTTGCTGCGCTCAGAAACCTGGAGCCCGACGACACATGCGTGCTGGAGTTCGAACTGCAAGCAATGCAACGGGCGCGGCGACTCGCGCCTCCGAGTCACAGCATCGAGCTCCTTCGGGCAAGGGCTGCTCCATGGGCAGCTCGGCAACTACTCGCATGCCTTTCATCTGCTGGCTTGCCCGGCCTTCCCATCTGATCCGCTCTAGTCCGGCCTTCTGCCGACCGCGATACCTCCCCTCTGTCCAAGGCGGTTGCCGACACGCAGATTTTTCCTTGCATCAGTGGCAAAACGGATGCTAATTTTTTTTCATTGAGTGACCAATGAAAAAAGAGACCGAGCCATGCCTAAGGTAGGAATGCAGGAAATACGCAAGAAGCAGTTGGTGGAGGCCACGCTCTCGCTAATCGGCGAGCAGGGCCTTGCCGGCACGAGCATGGCGCAAGTGAGCGCGAGATCGGGGATGTCCAACGGGATAGTGCATCACTATTTCTCGGACAAGAACGCCCTGCTTGAAGCGACCCTGCGGGAGCTGAACAAGCGGATCAACGCCGAGATCTTCAATCACCTTCGTCAATCCCAAACGCCTTCCGAACGGGTGCAGGCCTTCGTCGAAGGCAACGTCAGTGCATTGAACCTGACACGCGAGAACGTCGCCGCCTGGCTGGCCTTCTGGGCCCAGGTCCCGCAATCGCAACAGTTCCAGCGAATTCAGAACATTGTGGCGCGCCGCAGCCACTCGCTGCTTTTCCACGCCCTGGCGAAAAGCATGGACAAGACAACCGCTCGATATAAGGCACAGATGATCGCAGTGTTCATCGACGGCCTGTGGCTGCGGGCAGCGGTGGACCCAACCCCGGAAACAATCGGCGATTCCCGACGCCTGGCTTATGAGTTCCTCAACAACCTCCTTGGTTATGACCTGAAGGTGTAGCTATGAATAGCGATGAATATAAGAGCTTCGATGCGGTAAGCCTCGTTCAACTGGTAGAGGCTGGAGAAGTCACCGCCCTGGAACTGGTCGACCTGGCGATCAGCGAAATCGAAGCCCAGGACCACGAACTGGGGGCAGTCGTGTCCATCAATGCCGAAAGCGCCCGCCAGGCTGCCAGAAACCATGGACAAGGCGCACTGGCGGGACTGCCTGTATTGATAAAGGACACCAATATCGATGTCCGTGGCTTCGCCACCAGACACGGTTCTCGCTTGTACAAGGATGCTCCTGCGGCGGAGGCTGATAGCGAACTCGTCAGTCGTATGCGCAATGCCGGCGCGATCATTCTTGGAAAGGCCAAGACGCCGGAATTTGCGGGGGATTTTGTCACCGAGCCCGAATACTTCGGTCCCTGTCGAAACCCCAGGAACCCCAAGTACGCCTCCGGCGGTTCCAGTGGCGGCTCGGCCTGCGCAGTAGGAGCCGGCATGGTGCCCGTGGCTCACGGTACCGACTGTGGCGGCTCGATCCGCGTTCCAGCATCCGTCTGCGGCGTGGTGGGACTCAAACCCAGTCGTGGACGCAACCCGGTCGGTCCCCACGTGGGGGAGTTCGTCGGTGGGCTTGATAGCGAACACGTGCTGACCAGGACTGTCCGCGACACTGCCTTGTTGCTGGACGTACTGGCCGGCTATGAGTCCGGCGCACCTTACGCGGCTCCGCCTGCGCCGGCCTCCTGGCTCGAGAGCCTGAGCAAGGCGTCTCCCAAGTTGAAAATAGCCTTCAGCTGCAACCGTCCCGACGGAACGGATATAGACGAGTCCATCCGTAACGCAGTGCTCAAAGTCGTGGACTACCTTGGTTCGGAAGGCCACAAGCTGCGGGATTTCGACTGGCCGGACCTTACCGGCGCAGGCGATGCCGCAGCCGTGTTCTGGCAGCTTGAGATCGAAGCACTGATGACCCAGCAGGCCGCCGCTCTGGGCCGTCCCATAGCCGAAGGTGATGTCGAATGGATCACCTACGAAATGTACAAGCAGTCGACCCGCCGCTCCGCTCTCGATGTGCATAACGCGAGATCGGTGCAAAACCGCGTCTCACGTCGTATTGCGAGCTGGTTCGAAGAGATCGATGTGCTGATCACGCCTACCGTGGCCCTTGCGCCACCCTTGATCGGTGGATTCACGGCATCCGGAGAGAAGAAGCTGGATGTCTGGTACGAGAATGCATATGCCTTCTCCCCCTTCACCGAGATCTTCAACCTGACGGGACAACCGGCCATTAGTTTGCCGGTCGGCATCATGGCTGATGGGCTGCCGATCGGATTGCAAATAGTTGGTCGATTTGGCGATGAAGAAACAATTCTCAGATTGGCCAATGAGATTGAAAAAAGCTTCTCCTCAAAACTTCTGTTCCAGTGAAAAACTGATATTCAGAATCTGATCTTCCGGCCCGGACAGTTCGGCGAGAACTAGTCACCAAACCATACGCAGGACGCAACTGACTAATGGAATGAATAGGCTCAAGGCTTATTCGCCAATAGCGCTACGCTGCACCTGCGTCAAATAGATTGCAAAAATTAGAGAGGGATAAAGCCGATGAAATGAATAGGCACTCATGAAGCTCAGGATTCGACAGCGGAAGCTTTGCATAAAGATATGTGGAGACGTTGGCGTGCCTGTACGAGCTTCCAAATCGGCAAACAAGCCCAAAAAGTGGGGTCCAATCGCCAGAGGCATGAGGAGTTCACCTTGAAATGGAAATTCAATTTGCCACCGGTAATTGAAAAGCCTGCGGCCTGAACACCACTTAACTTATTTGCTCTTCTGCCTAACAACTGTACTACGACAAGAAATATAGGTACGACGATCATGTTAGCGAAAGAAAACTCCTCACCGGCTGGACGCTTTAATCTGGAAGTACGTTCCATTGACCACGTTCCTTTATCGGAGCGCCATGGCAAGGCCTGGCACCTGTGGCCGATCTGGTTCTGCGGTGGAGCGCAACTGACGACCCTGGCTGTGGGTATCATCGGGATCGGCATGGGCGCCAATCTATTGTGGTCCGCCATCGCCATCATTCTCGGTTGCGCGTTCGGCACCTTGTTCATGGCCGGGCACTCCACTCAGGGGCCGCAAATGGGGCTGCCCCAACTCATTCAGTCCCGCCCCCAATTTGGCTATCTCGGTGCGCTGCTCGTATACCTGGTGGCCATCGTTACCTATGTCGGATACAACGCCTTCAACCAGCTACTAGTAGGGCAAACCTTGCATGAACTGCTCGGTGTCTCCGAAAGCGGGTCGGCGATGGTCTTTTCCCTGCTGGCGATCATCATGGCAGTCGCCGGATACAACTCCTTCCATAAGGTCCAGCGCGGCCTGGCTTTCCTGATGGTCGCACTGATGCTGGTGCTGACCTTCGGTCTGGTCCTGTCCATGGAGCTTCCGGCCAATCAGCTGTCCTTTGGCGAGTTCAAACGCAATGCCTTTCTGGCCCAGTTCTTCGTTGCAGCCGCCTATCAACTGAGCTGGGCCATCTACGTCTCCGACTATTCCCGCTACTTGCCCGCCAACGTCAGTGTGCGTGCCTCGTTCTGGTGGACATACATGGGCGCCATGATTGGCGGCGTTTGGATGATGCTGATCGGTGCCATAGCCGCGGCGCTCAGCCCTGGCCAGAATCTGGCCGCGGGCCTGGTCATGCTGGGAAACATGGTTTTTTCGGGGTTCGGCGAGACTCTCGTGATCATCTCGGTGCTGATTCTGATTACCAGCGCAGCGCAAAACTTCTATGGCGCTTCAATTACCTTGCTTAGCATCATCGATACGATAAAAACCCAGAAATCCACACTTCTCAAACGTATCGTCACGATGTTGGTTGTAGGTGGTTCCGCAATGTTCATTGCATTAACCGCGTCCGCCGACTTTGTTAAGGAATTTGGTGACTTCCTGGCGATCCTGCTTTATTTGTTCACCCCGTGGACTGCAATCAATCTGGTTGATTTCTATGGCGTTCGCCATGGGAAATATTCGATCAAGGAAATATTCAACCCGAGCGGCATTTACGGGAAATGGAATTGGCGTGGAATGGGTGCTTACCTTGTCGGGTTCGTGGTCATGCTGCCTTTTTCCAATACCGGTCTCTACATGGGGTATGTGTCTGAAAAGTTGGATGGCGCTGATATCAGCATGCCAATCGGGCTGGCCGCATCGGCACTGGTCTACTGGTGGCTCTGTCGTTCGCAGGACATCCAGAAGGAGTTGAGCAACGTACCGTCCTTTGACTCTGTCCAACATGTTTGAGATCAGCTGGAGTTTCCGATGATGAAGCTTGGATTTCGTTGTGCTTGTGCGTTCGCAGCAATCATGTCTTTTGCCGTTCAAGCAAAAGAGCCGGAGAGTTGCATGTCGCCTCGATTCGCAAAGATTGGATGGGCGGATCTCGAATCAACGACGGCACTTGCAAAGAACATACTCGTAGGGCTCGGCTATAAACCCACCGATGTTACGCTCTCGATTCCTCTCGCCTGGGCCGGCCTGAAACGCAAGAATGTTGATATTTACCTTGGTTATTGGAAACCGTCGCAGGATGCGAATGCCAAGCCTTATCTCGATTCGAAGTCGGTTACGCAACTGCCGGCACCGAATTTGACAGGAGCCAAATTCACACTGGCCGTGCCGGATTACGCATATGAAGGCGGCTTGCGCAGTTTCGATGACATCGCAAAGTTCAAAGATAGACTTGGCGGAAGGATTTACGGTATTGAGCCAGGTGACGATGCGAACGTGGTCATTCAGAAGATGATCAAGGACAATGAGCACAAACTAGGTGACTTCAAACTGATTGAGTCCAGCGAGGCCGGCATGCTGGTTTCGATTCAACGTGCAGTTTCCCGCAAGGAGTGGATTGTGTTTCTTGGCTGGGAACCACATCCAATGAACCTGGCCTACAAGATCCAATACCTGTCCGGAGGCGATAAGACATTCGGCCCCGATTATGGTTCTGCCGAAGTCTATACCGTCGTTGCAAACGGCTATCAGGAGCGTTGCCCGAATGTCGCGAAACTGCTCGACAATCTGAAGTTCGACGTTTCCATGGAAGACGAGATCATGGCCAGGGTCGTCAAGAAGGAAGACCCAATGGAGGTCACGAAGGCTTGGTTGAAGGATCATCCAGAGGTAGTGGCGAAGTGGCTGGATGGCGTCACTACATTCAATGGCGAGTCAGCCCAGCGGGAGGTCATGGCATATCTGGGGCGCTAAGCCCGATTTCCTCGCGTGGATCTTTCGAGATGGATGCCTGCGTCACGCTGTCAAAGGAAGGTCCAACTTTTAGCGCAACCCTTGGCCCGGATTCTCCGGGCTTTTTTAGTCTTCGTGATGGCCGGTTCGAAGCCATTTCCCTAGCGGCTCCATTCACTGGCTCGTTCGTGCCATGGGCGATGATATTTCATTGATGACCGGGATCATCGTGATGCACGCCCTGCGGATCCACCTCAGCCTGTCATTCGTAACCATTCCAGCAAGTCCATTTCCAGACTGCCTGATTGGGGCGCTTCAGGGAAAAGCAGGCAATAGCGAGAGCCGTCTTCAACGAAACCAAGGGGAGCTGCCAGGATGCCGCTCTGCAGGTCGTCGCATACCTGGTGCCAAGGGCCTATCGCCACACCCAGGCCGGCGACAGCGGCTTGCAGGCTGAAGTAGAAGTGCTCGAAGGCTTGTGCTGTTTGTGTCGGCGGTGGCTGGCCAGCAGCATCAGCCCATTCCCGCCAGGCCCGGAGTCTGGTCCTGGTGTCCAGTACAGGGGCCTTGGAGCGAAGGCGTCCGCCGCGGCTGGTGAACCAATCGGCGACTTTATCCGGACGACACACTGGGCCGACTCGCTCTGCAAACAGGGCCTCGGCATGGTAGTGCTCGGGCCAAGGGAAGTCGTCGCGGCGGATGGCTAGATCAATGCCCTGGTCGAAGGAGAACATCCCTCCACCCGCTACCAAGTGGATCTCGTGCCCTGGATGGCGCGCCTGAAACTCACCCCATCGGGGGATAAGCCAGCGCATCAACAACGTCGGCTCGCACGAGAGCACGAGCTGACGAGAACGCCGGCTGCTTTCCCTCAATTCCTTGACGGCCTGAGCCATCAGGCCGAGGCCGTCACCGACCGCTTGTGCCAGCCGCTCGCCTGCTTGCGTCAAAAACACGCGCTGGCGTCGGCGCTCGAACAGTGCAATCTCCAAGTCATCCTCAAGCAAGCGCACTGAGCGGCTGATGGCGCTTGGAGTCAGGTGCAGCTCCGTAGCCGCGCGACTGAAACTCCCCAGGCGTGCGGCTGCCTCGAAACAGCGCAGGGCTAGCAGCGAAGGCATACGGGCATTGCGAGTTGGTGAGTCCAGCTCACTAATATTCTCAGAATTCATCGTTAGCAGCCTACGTCAAAGCCCAGGATAATCGCCAGGTCATCACCCCTCTACAACAAGGTGCGTCCATGAGCGAATGGATAGCTGTAATCAGCATAACCCTACTTGCCTGCATCAGTCCGGGACCGGATTTCGCCATGGTCTCCCGCAATGGTCTGCTCCTGTCCCGGCGCGCCGGAGTGCTTACGGCCGTTGGTATTGGCCTGGGAGTGCTGGTCCATGTCAGCTACACGCTGCTCGGCTTGGGCTTGCTGCTTCAGCAGTCGCTGTGGTTGTTCGACGCGCTGAAGCTGGCCGGAGCCGCCTACCTGGTTCATCTGGGCGTGAAAATGCTTCGTGCCAAACCCGCGACCGACCAAGTGGACACTCCGCTGGCGGCTCTCTCGGACATCGCGGCGCTGCGTACAGGCTTGCTCACGAACGCACTCAATCCCAAGACTTCCGTGTTCATCGTCAGTTTGTTCATGCAGGTGGTGAGGTCGGACACGGCATTAGCGACGCAGGTTGCCTATGGCGGTTTCATCGCAGCAGCGCACGTTGGCTGGTTCAGCCTGGTGGCGCTGTGCTTCTCGGCTGGCCGGGTGCGCGAGATGCTGCTGGCTGGGCGGCATTGGATCGACCGGGTCTTCGGAGGCCTGTTGGTAGGTTTCGGGGCTTTGTTGGCGCTGCGCGGCACGCATTGACAGGCTTTGGATCATGGGGCGTCGGGCCATTGAAGGAGGAGCAGGAGCGGAGAGGCTGTTTGCGCATCTGGCCCCTTGCTGTCTTTTGCTAGCGGCCAATAGCGGGAGTTGTGGACGCTGCTGGCATGCCGGCAGCCTGATTCGATTTGCTGCCTATACTGCTTTGACCGCCCGGGTTTGCTATCCGTGTCGTACCTCTCGTGGAACCCTGTCGCATAACCAGCAGTCAATCCCCACTGTTTTCGCCTCTCAGAAGACCAACAATGAAAAACTCAACTATCGTGCCAGCGGCGCTGGTCCTCGTTCTTGCAGGCTGTACTTCAGGCTCGTCGAAACTGGAGTCCGGCACTGGAAACACGGAAGTCTGCAAGGCAACCAGTGAGCAAGAAATCTCGGCCTTGTTTGATCGGTGGAATCGCTCACTGCAAACCGGCGATCCGCACAAGGTTGTCGCCAACTATGCCGAGCGCTCCATCCTGCTTCCTACCGTGTCGAACAAGCCGCGACTGACCCCATCCGAAAAGGAGGACTACTTCCATCACTTCCTGGCAAACAAGCCGGTGGGTCGGATCGACTGGAGAATGATAGAGATCGACTGCAATACGGCGATTGACGCCGGGCTCTATACATTCACATTCGGCGCTACTGGCACCGAGGTAAAAGCTCGCTACACGTACACCTACAAGTGGGACGGACAGCAGTGGCTGATCACCAGCCATCACTCGTCCGCCATGCCAGAGAAGAATTGAGGCGCCGAAGGCGCATGACACTTCACCAGAACGACCACTTCTGGCCGGAAGCAGCAGCTTGGGCTGCTTCCGGCCAATCCCTGTCCGAGCCCGGTTGGCACCAGGCGGGCATCCGAATCGATGCAGCGCCTGATTCCGGTGTGAGCCCTTAATCCGAAACGGCGCGCATTGGATCGTGGAGGGCGGCGAGCGAGTCGTGCTCCGCGCCGGGCTTGCGCTCATTCAGCAGAGACTTCCACAGCGACACGCACAGCCCCACCATCACCGCCAGGAACGGTGCGGCGAAGATGATGGCTGCGGTCTGCAACGCAGCCAGGCCGCCCATCACCAGCAGCACCGAGGCCGCCGCACTGGTCAGCGCGCCCCACAGCACCACCAGCCTCTTCGGCGGGTCCAGGTCGCCGCGGGCACACAGCATGCCCATGACGATGGCGCCGGCGTCGGCCCCCGAGATGAAGAACACGCCGACCAGCACGCAGGCCACAAACGAGGTCAGCGCGGCGGCGGGATACTGAGCCAGCAGGGTGAACAGCGCGACTGCCGGTCCCTGGTCGTTCACGGCTGCGGCGATGCCGCCGGCGCCAGCCAGCTCGGAGTACAGGGCCGAGCCGCCCATGATCGCGAACCACACCATCGTCACCCCACTGGGAATGAAGATGACGCCGATGACGAACTCGCGAATGGTGCGACCCCGCGAGATCCGCGCGATGAAGGTGCCCACGAACGGTGCCCAGGAGATCCACCAGGCCCAGTAGAAGATGGTCCAGCCAGCGAGCCACTTGCCATCGCTGAAGGCCGCGGTGCGAAACGACATCGGTATCAGTTCCTGGAGGTATTCCCCTATCGAGGCGACCAGCGTGTTCATGATGAACACAGTGGGGCCCACCGCCGCCAGGAACAGCAGCAAGAGCACCGCGACCACCATGTTGAGGTTGCTCAGGAACTGCACCCCCTTGCCCACGCCGGATACCGCGGAGAGGATGAAGAGCACCGTCATCACCACGATGATCGTCAGCGAGATGCCAGTGGATTCTCCGGTGTGCCAGAGGTAGTTCAAGCCGCTGTTGATCTGCTGCGCGCCCAGGCCGAGCGAGGTGGCGGTGCCGAAAAGAGTGGCCAGTACCGCCAGCACGTCGATCGACTTGCCCAGCGGCCCGCGCACGCCCGCTTCACCGATCAGCGGCGTAAAGGCGCTGGAGATCAGGTTCGGCAACCCTTTGCGGAACGAGAAGTAGGCAATCACCAGGCCGACGATGGCGTAGATCGCCCAGGGGTGGAACGCCCAGTGGAAGTAGGCGTACCCCATTGCCAGCTTGGCCGCTTCCCTGGAGTGCGGCTCCGCCAGTCCGTGGGGTAGCGTCGCAAAGTGAGTGATCGGTTCGGCCACGCCCCAGAACATCAGCCCGATGCCCATGCCGACGCTGAACATCATCGCGATCCACGACGACGTACTGAACTCGGGTTGCTCCTCGTCCTTGCCCAGCTTGATTCGGCCGAAACGGCTGAAGGCCAGGAACAGCGCGAAGCCCAGGAAGAACGCGGTAGAGAAGACGAAACTCCAACCGAACCAGTCGATGATTTTGTTCAGCACCGCCTGCGACGCCTTCGTCATAGCCTCGGGCCAGAGCGATCCCCCTGCGACCAGCGAGGCCGAAATCATGACAGCCACCCAGAAGACGACTTTGTCGACGGGTGAATCAGGTGTTTTTTGCATAAGCCTCCTCAAGCCCTTGGTACTTTTGTTCTATTGAGGTGTGGAGCCTGCCGCAGCGGGCAATAATTAGTGCCCCTCAATGGTCGCGCGCCAGGTGGCCTGAGTCTTATGCGTGAACGATGCTGGCAGATCCAATTGCGACCGGGCTGCTGCCTGACCGGTCTCTGCGTGGGACAGTGACCAGCGACTCCGGGCCGAGCCTCGGCCCGCCCGGAATCACTGTGGCGCCAGGCGGGGTAGCCGCAGGTCGGCGCAGAGGCCGCCGCCTTCGCGGTTGCGCAGGGCGATGCTCCCGCCCAGGCGGCTGGCGACCATCTGCACGATGGCCAGGCCGAGGCCGGCGCCTTGGGGGTTGTCCTCGCTGTAGAAGCGCTCGAACAGACGCGACAGCTTGGCTTCGTCGATGCCCGGGCCCTGGTCTTCCACCCGCAGCAGGAAGAAGTCATCGCCGTCTTCGCGCAGGCTGACCTTCACTTCGCCGCCCTGGGGGGAGAAGTTGGCGGCATTGGTGACCAGGTTCTGCAGGGCGATGCCGATGGCGGCGGCGTCGCTGGTGGTGTGGTAATCACCCTCGGCCACCTCGAGGGCCAACTCCAGGCCCCTGTCCAGCAGCAGCGGCGTGAGCTCCGCCAGGTGCTCGCAGACCCGTGACTCCAGGTCCAGGGGCTGCCATTTCTGCCGTGCCAGTTCCGGCTCCATGCGCGCCATGGTCAGCAACTGCTGGACCACCCGCGTCAGCCGGTCGACGCCCAGGGTCAGGAAGCGCAAGGCCTCGGCACGCTGTTCCTCGCTGTCGGCTTCCAGGGCGTTCTGCGCGTGCAGGCGCAGCACCGCCAGCGGCGTGCGCATCTCGTGGGCGGCGTCGCCGATGAAGCGACGCTCGCGCTGGAGCAACTGTTCGATCTGCCCGAGCAGGCGGTTGATCGCCGCCTGCATGGGTTCCAGTTCCCGGGGCAGGGGAACGATCTGCAGGGGTGCCAGGGAATCGGCGTGGCGGCTGCGGATCACCCGCGCCATATTCTGCAAGGGGCGCAAACCCCAGCCGATGGCCAGCCAGACCAGGGTGGCGAGGATCAGGATGCCCATCAGGTTCGGCCATAGGGTATGGCGGACGATGCGCTGCACCAGGTCCTGGCGCACGTCGTCGCGCTCGCCCACCCAGATCAGCAGGCCCTGTTCCGGGTCCGGCAGGACGAAACCGCGCCAGTGGTGGCCGGCGAGATGGAGGCTGTGGAACCCGGTGCGGATGGGGGCGTGGTCGAAGGGCGGTGCGCTTGCCGAATGCACCAGGTTGTGGCCCTCGCGGTTCCAGACATGGAAAGCCAGCTTGCTTTCGTAGGGATGGCCGACCTTGCGCGGCTCGGCGCGGCTCAGGGCGTCGTTGAAGGCGCGGTAGAGCGCGTCCCGTTCGGCGCTGGCCAGGGGCATGCGCATCACCCCCAGCAGCAGGCGGGCGTTCTGCGCCAGCTGGGCGTCGTAGATTTCCTCGATTTCGTGGCTGCTGTCGCGGTAGTTGAGATAGACGATGAGCAGGGTGCCGATCAGCAGCAGAACCATCACCAGCCACAGGGTGCGGCGGCGCAGTGAGGTCATGGGCGTCCGTCCACCAGGTAGCCGATTCCGCGCACGGTGCGTATGAGGTCGCTGGAGAGTTTCTTGCGCAGGTGGTGGATGTGCACCTCCAGCGTGTTGCTTTCGGCTTCCTCGTCCCAGCCGTAGAGGGTCTGCACCAGGCGCTCGCGGGTCAGTACCTTGCCCGGTTGCGAGAGCAGTTCGTGGAGCAGCTGGTATTCCTTGGGCGTCAGGGCCACCGGGTTGCCCTGGTAGCTGACCTGCTGGCTGGCCGGGTCGAGCACCACGCCGGCGTATTCGATCAGCATCTGCGGCCGGCCGGCGCTGCGCCGCAGCAGGGCGCGCAGGCGAGCCTTGAGTTCGTTGAGGTCGAAGGGTTTGACCAGGTAGTCGTCGGCGCCGGCATCCAGGCCGAGGATGCGGTCTTCGGTGGTGTCGCGGGCGGTCAGCACCAGCACCGGCAGGGTGGAGCCGCCGGCGCGCAGCTGCTGCAGCACCTGCACGCCGTCCAGTCGCGGCAGGCCCAGGTCGAGTATGGCCAGGTCGAAGTCTTCGCTCTGCAGGGCGTGAAGGGCGCTGACGCCATCAGTCAGCCAGTCGATGGTGTAGCCCTCCTGGCGCAGGCCTGCGCGCATCCCCGCGCCGAGGGCATTGTCGTCTTCGACGAGAAGGAGTCGCATGGGCCGCCTTAGTCTTTCTGGATTTCCTGCAGTAAAGCATCGATTTCCTGGCGGCGACCCTGGTCGGCGAGTTCGCGGCCCGGGCGCGGCGCCGCCGCCTTGGCCTTGAGCAGGGCTTCGCGGGCCTGGTCGGGGTGGCCTTGGCGGAAGAGGTGATCACCCCAGAAGTACAGGCTGTCGATGCCCGTCGGATTTATTTCCAGCGCCTTGCGCAGCAACTGGTCGGCCTTTTCCTCGTCGCCGAAGCTCACCGGCCAGCCCGGCACCCGATCGTAGAGGGCGCCCAGGCTGGTGTAGGCCGAGCCTTGCAGAGCACGCGGGTCGAGCTGGATGGCGCGCTCCAGGGCGGCGCGGGCGTCCTTGACCTTGCCCAGGGCGCCCAGGCCGCCTTCGGCGCCGGCCCAACTGCTGGTGACGATGCCATGCCAGATCCAGGCCTCGGCGGCCTGGGGGGCGCTGCGGGTGAAGGCGCCGCTCTGCGCGGCCAGTTTCTCGAACTCGGCAGCCCGCTGTTTTTCCGGAACCTGGTACTGGACTTCCGCCCAGCGCTGCTGGATGGCAGCCAGTCGCTGGTTGCCACCGTCGTCCAGGGCCCAGGCCGGAATGCTGAGGATCAGGTACAGGCCGAAGGCGCAGATGAGCTTGTTCATCATGGGTGGTCCTTGCCGTGGTGGGCTGTGCTGAAGCGGCGGATGATCGGCAGCTGCTTGTGCAGGGCGCGGTCCACCAGGCCGGGCAGCATGCCGTTGAGGCGGACGAAGAATTTCTCCGGCCAGCCCAGGTAGAGCTCGCTGAGGTCTTTCTCGATGGCGGCGATCACCGCGGCGGCCACCGTTTCCGGCTCGTCCATGCCGACCTTGAGTTCGGCGTTGAGGGCCATGGCCGCCTGGCTGTTCATGCTGGTGCGGGTAGCGCGCGGGGCAACGTAGAGCACGTTCACCGAGGTATCGGCCAATTCCCGGCGCAGCGCCTCGGAAAAGCCGCGCAGGGCGAACTTGCTCGCGCAGTAGGCCGCGTAGCCGGGGTAACCGATGGAGCCGTAGGTGGAGCCGACGTTGACCACCAGGGCGTGGCTCTGCTGGCGCAGTAGCGGCAGGAGGCCGCGGGTCAGTTGCAGGCTGGCGGTGACATTGAGGGTGAGCATGTCCTCGATCTGCTGGTCGTCCATCTGTTCCAGCATGGCGAAGCGGTTCACTCCGGCGGCATTCACCAGCAGATTGACCCCGCCCAGGTCGCGGGCGGCTTCCAGCACGCGCTGGCGCTCCTGGGCACGGCGCAGGTCGGCGCCCACCCACGACAACCGCTGTGGATAACGCTGGCTCAGCGCGGCCAGGGCATCGCGCTGGCGGCTTACCGCCAGGACCTGGGCGCCGCGGGCGCAGAGTTGCTCGGCCAGGGCCAGGCCGATGCCGCCGCTGGCACCGGTGAGCAGGACGCGGCAATCAGTGAGACGCATGGTTCACCTCGCCGGCCCGGGGCAGGCCACGGAACATTTCGGCATAGAGCTGGTAGACCACCTTGGCAGCGTGGATCACCGCCTGCTGGTCGTCTTCGTCTTCCAGCCGGTCCATCAGGCGGCGGTAGGTGACCATGTGGTCCTGGTCCAGCGCGCCGTGGGAGGACAGGTAGCTGAAGGCTTCCGCGGGCAGGCCGAGGCCCTCGCGAATGGCGCCGGCGGCCTGGGTGGCCAGGGCGATGCTGGTGCCTTCGAGCACGTTGACCATGCCGAACAGGCCCACCGGGTTGCCGCGGGCGATCAGATCGTAGAGGTAGGCCACCATCAGCTCGATGGGCAGGGACGGGCGGCTGCGGCTCGCGGCCTCGGCATCGCCGCCACAGGCGGTGATGTCATTGAGGATCCAGCGCTCGTGGCCGTATTCCTCGTCTATGTATTCGCAGACGGCGCCGCGCAGCCATTCAAGGCGTGCCGGCAGGCGTGCGCCGCAAGCCATCATCAGCGGCACCGTGTGGCGCACGTGGTGATAGGCCTGGCCGAGAAAGGCGCGATAGCCCTCCAGGCTGACCTGGCCCTCCAGGGCCTCGCGAATCACCGGAACGCTGAACAGCGCTTCCCGTTCGCGGGCGGTGGCGGCTTGCAGCTGGTCGAAGAAACTCATGGTTCTACCTCGTTCTCGAGTTCGAGCAGGGTGGTGCGGTAATGCGCGAGGATGGCCTCGCGGCGCAGTCGGCCATTGCTGGTGAGCAGTCCGTCGGCGCTGCTGAAGGGTGCCGCCAGGCGGCACCAGGCCCTTATCCGCGCGTAGTCGGGGAGGGCGGAATTGGCATGGGCCACGGCATCGGCCAGCTCCTGCTCGGTGCAGGCCGGGTCCAGCGGCCAGAGCAGGGCCAGGTTGCCCGGCAGGCCCTCGCCATGGACGAAGGCCTGGGCGATCACGCCGCGCTGGGTCAGTTCGGCCTCGACCCAGTCCGGATTCACGTTGCGGCCGAAACTGGTGATGAACTGGTGCTTCTTGCGGCCCTTGAGGTGCAGGTAACCGTCGGTGTCGAACTCGCCCAGGTCGCCCGTGGGCCACCAGTCGCCGGCATAGGGCGGCTCGCCCAGGTAGCCGAGCAGGGCGGAGCCGCTGACCAGCACTTCGCCGTCTTCCGCCAGGCGTACTCGCACGTGGGGCAAGGGTTGGCCGACGCTACCGGGGCGGTTGGCGCCAGGACGGTTGAGGCAGACCACCGACGCGCACTCGGAGAGCCCGTAGCCTTCGAAGACCGGCAGGCCGACCTTGCCCGCGCGGGCCAGCAGGTCCTGGGACACCCGCGCGCCGCCCACGGCGACGAAACGAAACTGCCCTGCGCCCAGGTGCCCGCGTTCGATGGCGGTGACCAGGCCCAGGAGCAGTTGCGGTACCAGGATCAGGCTCTGCGCACCGCTGAGGACGAGGGTGGCGAGCAGCTTCGGCCAGTCCACCCCGCTGGCGCCCTGTATGCCCATCTGCCGCTGCGGCAGCAGGGTGACGCAGGCGCCCGCCAGCAGCGCGGCGAAGACGCCGAGGTTTTCCAGCAGTACTGCCAGGGGCAGGACGGCCAGGTAATGGGCCGGGGCGGTGCTACGGCTGGCGATTTCCAGTTCGTGGGCGACCCGCAGCAGGGTTTCGGCACCCAGGCAAACGCCCTTCGGCTGGCCGGTGGTGCCGGAGGTGTAGGTGATCTTGGCGGTTCCGGCGGGCAGGGACGCGCGGCTGCTGACAGCCTTGCGCCAGAAGGTGCCGTCGGCCTGGAAGCCGGCGGCCTCCAGTTCTGTGGAGAAACCGGCGTCGGCCACGGCCAGGCCTACCTGGCATTGCGCCAGGCAATGGGCGCGCTGCTGCGGGCTGAAAAAGGGTGGCAGGGTCAGGCTGGGGCGCCCGGCAAAGAGCGCCGCCAGGTCCCAGAGCAGCGCTTCGGGGCCGTTGTCCAGGCCCAGGGCGAGTACGCCCTCGGGTTCGGCGCGCAGCAGCTCCTCGCGCCGCTCCACTTCGGCCAGCAGCTGGGCGTAGGTGTAACGCCGGGTGTCGCCGCGCAGGGCCAGGGGCTGCGGCAGCCGGCTGGCGTATTCGCGCAGGGTGGTGCGCAACGCTTCAGGCTGCATGGTTGGTCGCCCCCACCGCTTCAGGAAAACCCAGGCGGGTGAAGATACCGGCGCGCTGCAGCTGTTCGAAGCCATAGCGGATATTGCCTGTGAACACCTGGGGTTTCTGCTCGTAGTAGGTGCCCCATTGCTGTTGTTCCTCGCCCAGGCGGGTGGGGTCGGCATCCCCGAGGTGCAGGGGGGACAGCCCCAGGCGGCGGAAACTGTTGATAAGTGCCGGTGCGCCGGTGAACACCACCCATTCAAGGCCACGCAGGTTCAGCAGCCAGGTGACGGCAACGATGATCAGCCGTGCATTGCCGGCATTGATCGAGGCCAGGTTGCCCACTTCCACCACTTCGCTGCGCGTGACCGGGCGTGCGGTCAGGCTGGAGATCAGGGACTGCGCCGGTGCCGCCAGGTACTGCTCGAGAAACAGCGGTCCTTGCTCGGCCAGGCGAATGCCGGCTGCGGCGCTCAGGGCACCGTGGTAATTGCGCATGCCGAGCAGTTCGGGCATGAACTGGCGGATGTCGGCGCCATGGGCGCTGAGAAAACGGCGGTGCACGAAGTCTTCGACCTGGGGGCGCCCGGGATCGCCCGCCAGCAACAGGGACAGGTAGTGTTGCTGCGATTTTTGACCGAAACCCAATGGGAACAGGGCATTCCACTCGGCGCTGTTCATCGGTGCCCTCCAGGCGAATTGGTGTATGGAGGGAGTATCCGGCGGAAGTCTTAAGGGACCCTGAAGATGGTCCGCGCGCCTGTCGTCAATCGGTCATTCCGCGGACACGCGGGCGTCATGCTGGTGGGGCAATCTGCATGCAGGAACAGAAAGGGCACAGGACGTGCCAGGGTGCAAACTGAAGCTGCCGGCGATGGCAGCTTTTTTTTTGCCTCCTCGGAAGTGCGGCGGAGTTGGTCGTGCCATACCCATGAGCCAGGAATCGATGGGTATCGCAAGCTCAACCCATCCTGCGGGCCTTCAGGATGGCTCTGCACTCGCTGGCGCGAGTCACCCCTCTCCTCTTCAGGGAGAGGGGCCGGGGGAGAGGGAGGTTGGGGCTGGCCGGGTGCCCATGGTCATTCGCGAATGAATTCGCTCCTACAGGAAAGGCAAGAGTCTCGCCTATAGCTTGTAGCCGATCTGCCGCAACAGCCCCTTGCGCCAGGCGACGTCTTCCTCGTTCTCGACGCCCTGGGGTGAGAAACCATCCACCACGCCGAGCACACCACAGCCCTGCTCGGTCTTGGCGAGGATCACCTGGGTCGGATTGGCGGTGGCGCAGAAGATACGGCAAACCTCCGGCACCAGTTTCAGGGCGTTGAGCACATTGACCGGGTAGAAGCCTTCGCCGAGGAAGACGATGAAGCTGTGCCCGGCGCCAATGGCCAGGGCGTTCCTGCGGGCCAGGTCGAGCATGGCCTCGTCGGTGCCCGAGCAGCGCACCAGGCACTTGCCCGAGGCCTCGCAGAAGGCCAGCCCGAAGCGGATGCCGGGCACGGCGCCCACCAGGGTTTCGTGGATATCCTCGACTGACTTGATGAAGTGGGTCTGGCCGAAGATGAAGTTGATGGCGTCCGGCTTTTCGATGGGCACGCTGATGAGTTGCATGTGAAGCGCCTCCAACCCCCATGGAAAGCATAGGGCGCTTCCGTAGGGTGCGCCGCGCGCACCGGCTGTCTCGCGCGAAGATTCTGGTGCGCGCAGCGCACCCTACGCGGTTTTGTCTGCCATTCCGGCAGAAAAGAAAAACCCGGCGCAAGCCGGGTCTTTCCTGGACGATCGCGCCTTATTCGTCGGTGCTCAGCACGCCACGGCGGATCTGGTCGCGTTCGATGGATTCGAACAGGGCCTTGAAGTTGCCTTCGCCGAAGCCGTCGTCGCCCTTGCGCTGGATGAACTCGAAGAACACCGGGCCCATCAGGGTTTCCGAGAAGATCTGCAGCAGCAGGCGCTTGTTGCCGCCTTCGGTGGTGCCGTCCAGCAGGATGCCGCGCGCCTGCAGCTCCTCGGTGGGTTCGCCATGCTCCGGCAGGCGGCCCGGGAGCATTTCGTAGTAGGTGCCCGGCGGCGGGGTCATGAAGCGCATGCCCAGGGCCTTCAGCTCGTCCCAGGTCTTGACCAGGTCATCGGTGAAGAAGGCCACGTGCTGGATGCCTTCGCCGTTGAACTGCATCAGGAACTCTTCGATCTGCCCCGAGCCCTTGGAGGACTCCTCGTTCAGCGGGATGCGGATCTTGCCGTCCGGCGCGGTCATGGCCTTGGAGGTCAGGCCGGTGTACTCGCCCTTGATGTCGAAGTAGCGGATCTCGCGGAAGTTGAACAGTTTCTCGTAGAAGTCCGCCCAGTAGGCCATGCGGCCGCGGTAGACGTTGTGGGTCAGGTGGTCGATGAGCTTCAGGCCGGCGCCTTTCGGGTGGCGGTCGACGCCTTCGATGAATTCGAAGTCGATGTCATAGATCGAGGAGCCTTCGCCGAAGCGGTCGATCAGGTACAGCGGCGCGCCGCCGATGCCTTTGATCGCCGGCAAGCGCAGTTCCATCGGGCCGGTGGGGATGTCGATGGGCTGGGCGCCCAATTCCAGGGCGCGGGCGTAGGCCTGGTGCGAGTTCTTCACGCGGAAGGCCATGCCGCAGACGGACGGGCCGTGCTCGGCGGCGAAATAGGCGGCCTGGCTCTTCGGCTCGTTGTTGAGGATCAGGTTGATCTCGCCCTGGCGATACAGGTGCACGTCCTTGGAGCGGTGGGTGGCGACCTTGGTGAAGCCCATCATGGCGAAGATGGGTTCCAGGGTGTTCGGGGTGGGGGAGGCGAACTCGATGAATTCGAAGCCGCACAGGCCCATGGGGTTTTCGAAGATGTCAGCCATTTTTTTGCACCTCAAGCATGTATTGGAAGTATGGGTTCAATGCGAGGTGGCAGTTGGTGGCGCGCAGGATATGCCGCGTACGCTGCGGGCGAGGTAGTCGCCAATGGTGACTTTGAATCCGAGGCTTTTCATGGGCGTGGCCTCAGGCCGGTTTATCGGCTTGCTGATCGGGGTGCGCCTGGATGAAGGCCGGATGCTCGAGGGCGAGGCGTTCGACCCGGGCGATCTTCGGATAGTGTGACAGGTCCAGCTCGAAGCGTCGGGCGGCATAGACCTGCGGTAGCAGGTAAACGTCGGCCAGGCCCGGCTCGCCGAAACAGAAGCCTTCATCGCCTATCAAGGCTTCGACCGCGTTGAAGCCCTCCGCGATCCAGTGACGAATCCAGTTCATCACCTCCGCTTCCTCCACCTTCAGGCCGCGCAGGCGGTTGAGGACCGCGACGTTGTGCAGGGGGTGGATATCGCAGCCGATGATCGCCGCCACCGCACGCTGGCGGGCGCGGGCGTCCAGGTCCTGGGGGAGCAGGGCGGGCTGGGGATAGCGTTCTTCGAGGTATTCGATGATGGCGGGGGACTGGATCAACACCTGGCCTTCGTCGGTGCGCAGGCTGGGCACGCGGCCTTGGGGGTTGATCGCCTGGTATTCCGGCTTGTGCTGCTGGCCGCCGTCCTGGATCAGGTTCACCGGGATGTGCCGGGCTTCCAGCCCCTTCAGGGCCAGGGCGATGCGCACCCGGTAGGAGGAGGTGGAGCGGTAATAGGTGTAGAGATCCATGGCATCACTCGGCGGCAGGCGGTCCGGGAGGGTCCGGAAGCCGGCGTTGTTATTTTCGTAATCAATTTACACTTTGCGTAATTTGCGGGTTGAGGCTGGGGCTGTCAAGCGGCGAACGAAGGGCGGGGGCGGATGGCGTGGGGAAAAAGTGTAGGGGCGAATTCATTCGCCAAGCAGACCGTAGGTCTGCCCAGTGGAGCTGCACGGGGCCGCTGCGCAGCCCTTGGCGAATGAACTCGCCCCTACAAAATGAAAGGCCCCCGCATTTGCGGGGGCCTTGTCATCACTGGTTCTGCTTGGCGTCGCGGACGCCCGCGGTGTTGTTCAGCAGGCTGCCGGTGGCGGTCTGGAGGAAGGCTTCCAGGTATTTGTGCAGACGCGGATCGCTGTCGCCGGGGACGCGTTCGGCCTTGGCGTCGGCGCCCAGCTGGTACTGGTACAGACGCGGCGGGAAGTCCTTCGGCTGGATCAGGATGCGGTCACTGCTGACGATGGCGACGGTCTGCTCGCCGCCCGAAGGCTTGATCACGCCGATGCCCGGGTCGCCCTCCGGCAGGTTGAGCAGGTCGCGGCCCCAGCACTGGTGGCGCACTTCGCCGCCCAGGCGGCCCATGATGGTGGGCACGATGTCGATCTGGGTGGCGACGTTGTGGTTGAGGGTGCCGAACTTCTCCTGCACGCCCGGACCGATCAGCAGCAGCGGTACGTTGAAGCGGAACAGGTCCATTTCGGTGAGCTGCTTGTCGCTGCCGAAGCCATGGTCGCCCACCACCACGAACAGGGTGTCCTTGAAGTAGGGCTCCTTGCGGGCCTTCTCGAAGAACTGGCCCAGGGCCCAGTCGGCGTAGCGCATGGCGGTCAGGTGTTCGTCATGGGCGCCGTGGCCGGTGACCTTTTCCACCGGCAGGTCGGTCGGCAAGGCATAGGGCGTGTGGTTGGAGAGCGTCTGCAGCAGGGCGTAGAAGGGCTTGTCGGTGGGCATCTTGGCCAGTTCGGCGGCGCCACGGTCGAACATGTCCTGGTCGGACACGCCCCAGGTCTTGTCCATGAACACCGGGTTGACGAAGTCCTCGCGGCCGATGAAGCGGGTCATGCCCTGGTTGCTGAAGAAGCCGGACTGGTTATCCCACTGGAAGTTGCCGTTGTAGACGTACAGGTCGTTGTAGTCGCGGGTGCTGAGCAGTTGCGGCAGGCCGGAGAACTGGTGCGCGCCCTCCGGGGTGCGCATCAGGTACTCGAAGCTCGGCAGGTTGGGGAAGCAGGCCATGGTGGCGAACATCCCCTGGTGGGTATGGGTGCCGTTGGAGAAGAAGCGGTCGAACAGCAGACCCTCCTTGGCCAGTTTGTCGAAGTAGGGGGTGATGCCGTCCTGGTTGCCCAGGGCGCCGACGTAGCGGCCGGCGAAGCTTTCCATGAGGATCACCACCACGTTGCGGATCGGCAGGGTGCCTTCGGCCGGCGGGGTGAAGTCACGACGGATGGCGGCCTTGTCGGCGTCCACCAGCTTGTCGTTGGGGGTCAGCAGCATTTCGCGCACGCTCGCCAGGGCCTCATCCTCGGGCAGGGTGGCCTTCCAGGCGTTGTCGCGGTGGGAGGAGAAGTTGGCCTTGGCGGCGTCCACCAGGGTCAGGGTGCCGTTCAGGCCCAACTGGTTGGCGAACATGGAGTCGGTGGTGAAGGCGTCGCCCCAGCGCAGCGGCGGGCCCTGGCGCAGGTGGCCGCGCGCGGCGACCACGGCTACCACCAGGCAGATCATGAAGATCGCCAGGCGGCCGAACCAGGGCGAGGCGCTGGTCGCGGCGGATTGGGCGATGGCGCGGGCGCGCGGGCGGCTCGCCAGGTCCAGGCCGCGGAACATCAGGTAGAGCAGGGCGGTGGCCAGGGCCCAGGCGATCAGGTAGCGGCCAACCGGGAAGCCGTTCCAGATCATGCTGGCGACTGTACCCAGGTCTTCCTGCAGGTACTGGAACACCAGGCTGTTCAGGCGCTGGTGGAATTCGCGATAGAAGTCCAGCTCGCTGATGCCGAGGAACAGGGTCAGGCTGGCGAAGGCGGTCAGCCAGAGCCGGTGCAGGCCACGGGCGGCCATGGCGCGAACGCTGAGCAGGGACAGCAGCAGGGGGACGCAGGCGAATACAACCACCCGGGCGTCGAAGCGCAGGCCGTTGTAGAAGGCTTCGACGAAGACCGAGGCTGGGCTGTCGCCAATCTGGTCGCTGTTGTACGCCAGCAGCGCCACCCGTAACAGGCTGTACATCACCAGCAGCGCGCACGCACTGAGCAAGGTGAAGGCCAGGTGGCTCTTGACGGTGGGTCTGTCCAGGCTGAACGAGGCCTGCCGGGTGGTTACGGGTTCCTGTGCGGTCATGCGATCAAGCATCCATAGATCTACTCAAGACGGGGCGGCACTTCTGGGGGAGGCCGGGGGCAAGTAGACCACCTGATGGCACATTGGTTCCAGCAAGACCCGCCGAAGCCGACGGACTTTGCCAGAAAAAGTGTGAAGAAAACGTCGAACGGGGGAGGAGGGCGACGCCAAGGTGTGTCGGACTGTTTCAATGCTGCGCAGAGCGATGGGGGCGGCTCTGTGTATCCCTGTAGGAGCGAGCTCTGCTCGCGAAGTGCTTCAGTTCGCGAGCAGAGCTCGCTCCTACGAGGTTCTCCCGGGCGTCAACCCAGGCCGAGCGCCTTGGCTACGCCAGCGCCGTAGGCCGGGTCGGCCTTGGTGCAGTTGGCGACATGGCGCCGCTTCACCTCCAGCGGCGCGTCACCCATGCCGCGCGCGGTGTTCTCGAACAGCAGTTGTTGCTGCGCCGGCGACATCAGACGGAACAGGTTGCCGGGCTGCTCGAAGTGGTCCACGTCGACCCGGTGGTCCCAGTTGGCGGCATCGCCGTCCAGCGGCAGCGGCGGTTCGGCCAGCGCCTGACTGTCCTCCCAGATGCCCTGGCTGTTGGGGTAGTGGGCGATGGTGGAGCCGGCGTTGCTGTCGGTGCGCATGAAACCGTCGCGGTGGTAGCTGTTGTACGGGCAGCGCGGGGCATTCACCGGGATCAGGTTGAAGTTCACCCCCAGGCGGTAGCGCTGGGCGTCGCCGTAGGAGAAGAGCCGCGCCTGGAGCATCTTGTCCGGCGAGAAGCCGATGCCGGGGACTATGTTGGCCGGGGAGAAGGCCGCCTGTTCCACTTCGGCGAAGTGGTTTTCCGGGTTCTTGTTCAGCTCCATCACGCCCACTTCGATCAAGGGGTAGTCACCATGGGGCCAGACCTTGGTGAGGTCGAAGGGGTTGTGCTTGTGCTTGCGCGCCTGCTCCTCGGTCATCACCTGGATGTGCAGGGTCCAGCGCGGGAAGTCGCCCTTCTCGATGCTGTCGTAGAGGTCACGCAGGTGGCTCTCGCGGTCGCCGCCTATCACCTGGGCGGCTTCGCTGTCGCTGAGGTTCTCGATGCCTTGCTGGGTCTTGAAGTGGAACTTGACCCAGACCCGCTCGTTCTTCGCGTTGAGCAGGCTGAAGGTGTGGCTGCCGAAACCGTGCATGTGCCGGTAGGTCTTCGGAATGCCACGGTCGCTCATGACGATGGTGATCTGGTGCAGGGCTTCGGGCAGCAGGGTCCAGAAGTCCCAGTTATTGGCCGCGCTGCGCAGGCCGGTGCGCGGGTCGCGCTTGACCGCATGGTTGAGGTCGGGAAACCGCAGCGGGTCGCGGAAGAAGAACACCGGGGTGTTGTTGCCGACGATGTCCCAGTTGCCTTCGTCGGTGTAGAACTTCACCGCGAAGCCACGGATGTCGCGTTCGGCGTCGGCTGCGCCGCGTTCGCCGGCGACGGTGGAGAAGCGCAGGAAGAGCGGGGTTTGCTTGCCCACCTTGGAGAAGATGCTGGCGCGCGTGTAACCGGTGATGTCGTGGGTGACGGTGAAGGTGCCGTAGGCGCCGGCACCCTTGGCATGCATGCGCCGTTCGGGGATCACTTCGCGGTCGAAGTGCGCGAGTTTCTCGATCAGCCAGATGTCCTGCAACAGCGCCGGGCCGCGCGGGCCGGCGGTCTGGATATTGAGGTTGTCCACCACCGGCGCGCCGGTGGCATTGGTCAGTTTCTTGGTCATCTCGGGCCTCTCCATGGGTTGCAAGGGTTCGCGACGGGCGACGACAGCCCCGCTCGGGACTCGCAACGCAAACGTGCGAAAAGCTTAGACGAGGCCTTCGCGACCGCCTGGCCGACCGTCGGCCCCGGACTCAGCGGGGCAGCGCCAGCCTCCGGATTGCGCACGATGGCGAGGTAGCTGACCCTGCCGTCGTCGTCGGAAAGGGCTGGAGACTTTCGTAGGGTGAAAATCCGCAAGGCGGATTTCCACCGGGAAGGTGGATAGAAAAGCGCTATCCACCCTACGGTTTGCGGTCGCGGAGAGCGGCGGCCTCGCGGGTCACCAGGTCGACGAAAGCCAGCGCCAGGGGCGAGCGTTCGGCGCGCTTGCGCACCAGCCAAACGGCGGTGGTGGCGCCCGGGTCCAGCAGGGTGCGGTGGACCACGCCGTCCACCCGTGTGCGTCGGAACGAGGCTGGCAGCACCGAAACCCCCAGCCCTGCGGATACCAGGCCGATGATGGTCATGGCCTCGCTGGCCTCCTGGGCGATGCGCGGGGTGTAGCCGGCCTCGCGGGCGAGGGCGAGCAACTGGTCGTAGAGGCCGGTGCCGAAGGTGCGGGGGAAGAACACGAAGGGTTCCTCGGCCAGGGCGGCGATGGCGATGCCTTCTTCGCTGCCCTGGGCCAGGGGGTGATCGGCCCGCAGCACCGCCACCAGGGGTTCGTTGAACAGTTCTACCGCCACCAGGTTCTCCGGTAGGGCGAGGGGGCGGATCACCCCGACCTGCAGGCTGTCCGCCAGCAGAGCCTTGACCGTTTCGGCGCTACTCATCTCGTGAAGCTCCAGGTGCACCTCCGGATAGGCCTGGCGGAAGGCGTGGATGCTGCGGGGAATGGTGGAGGTGAAGGGCGCCGAAGAGGTGAAGCCCACCTTCAGTTCCCCCAGTTCGCCGCGATGGGCGCGGCGCGCCAGTTGCACCGCCTTGTCCACCTGCGCCAGCACCTGGCGGGCCTCGTCGAGGAAGCGGCGGCCGGCCTCGGTCAGCTCCACCCTGCGGTTGGTGCGCTCCAGCAGGCGGGCGCCGATCTCGTCCTCCAGGGCCTGGATCTGCTGGCTCAGGGGCGGCTGGGAGATGCCCAGCTGTTCGGCCGCCCGGCCGAAGTGCAGCTCCTCGGCGACGGCAATGAAGTAGCGCAGGTGTCTTAGTTCCATGGGGCGGCCTATTGATATGTTTTGAGTATCAAATGTGTCGAACAATATATTGGAGATAATGTAAACCGCTCTATATCCTTTGCCCCATAACCCCAACAACGAATTCCCAGCCCCAGATTCAGGCGGCACGGCATCGTTGTGCCTGCTCGCCGCAAACTCCCGAAGGTGCCCCGTGAGCAAATCCCAGGCAGTACTCAAGACCGAAGACGAACCCGCGCTTAGCGAGGCGGCCCGTGACGCAGCCGCCGAGCTGCCCGGCGCCGCCAACGACCCGGAACTCCCCACCTACATCCGCAAAGGCACGCCCCAGTTCATGCGCACCTCGCTGGCGCTGTTCTCCGGCGGTTTCGCCACTTTCGCCCTGCTGTACTGCATCCAGCCGATGATGCCGGTGCTGTCCAAGGCCTTTTCCATCAGCGCCGCCCAGAGCAGCCTGGCGCTCTCGGTGTCTACCGCCATGCTCGCCCTCGGCCTGCTGGTGACCGGCCCGCTGTCCGATGCCGTTGGCCGCAAGCCGATGATGGTGGTTTCCCTGATCGCCGCTGCCCTGCTGACCCTGGCCAGCGCGGCCATGCCGACCTGGGAAGGCGTGCTGGTGATGCGGGCCCTGGTGGGCCTGTCCCTGAGCGGCCTGGCCGCCGTGGCGATGACCTACCTGAGTGAGGAAATCCATCCGCAGCACCTGGGTCTGTCCATGGGGCTCTACATCAGCGGCAACGCCATCGGCGGCATGAGCGGGCGTCTGCTCAGCGGCGTGCTGGTGGACTTCGTCTCCTGGCACGTGGTCTTGGCGGTGCTGGGCGGCATGGGCCTGGTGGCCGGCCTGGTGTTCTGGCGGGCATTGCCGGAGTCGAAGCATTTCCGTCCGACGCCGCTCAAGCCCGCGACCCTGGTGGAAGGCTATCGCCTGCATTTTCGCGACGCCGGCCTGCCCTGGCTGTTCCTCATCGGCTTCCTGCTGATGGGCGCCTTCGTCACCCTGTTCAACTACATCGGCTACCGCCTGCTGGCCGCGCCGTTCCAGATGAGCCAGACCCTGGTGGGCGTGCTCTCGGTGGTCTACCTGTCGGGCATCTACAGCTCGGCCTGGGTCGGTTCCCTGGCCGACAAGCTGGGTCGGCGCAAGGTGCTCTGGGCGACCATCCTGCTGACGCTGGGCGGTCTGCTGCTGACCCTGTTCAGCAACCTGGGGGTGATCCTGGCCGGCATGGCGATCTTCACCTTCGGCTTCTTCGGCGCCCACTCGGTGGCCAGCAGCTGGATCGGCCGCCGCGCCCAGCGCGCCAAGGGCCAGGCCACGTCCCTGTACGTGTTCAGCTACTACGTCGGCTCCAGCCTGGCCGGTACCCTGGGTGGTCTGTTCTGGCACAACTATGGCTGGGAAGGCATCGGCCTGTTCGTCGGCACCCTGCTGGCGGTGGCGGTGGCCGTGGCCCTGCACCTGGCGCGGTTGCCGGCGCTGCCCGGCAACGCCATCGTCCAGCCGGCGCACTGAGTGCGGATGCGCACCTCCGGCCCGGCTGCCGGAGGTGCGACAACCTGTCCCTCGTCGCACTATCCCAGGCAAGGGGCGGTGCTGGCAGAATGACTCGCCTACCCACCGGCCAGAGTGGGGCATTCCTGCCTTCCATGCGTGCGCAACCCTCTCCATCCAGACCGGGAAGTACAGCATGAGCATCACCTCCGCCGATATCTGCAACGCCGCCGACGCCCTCGAGGGATTCGTCGGATTCAACCGCAAGCTGGGCAAGTACATCGTGCGCTTCAGCGAGGACTCGTTCGGCATGGACGTGCCGGACGACAGCATCACCCCGGCCTGCGAGTTCGTCTGGGCGGCGAAAACCGGCCAGGTGATGACCTTGAGCCGCGAATGCCTGCAGATCCTGCTGGAACAGAACATCAACGACCGCCTCAATTTTTCCGAAGTCCTGCAGGTCTACCTGCGCCGGACCGACCTGCCGGAAATCAGCGCCGAGCGCCGCCGGCTCTGAAAAGGGGGCGGCGGCCCCGGGCTCTTCGCTCAGGGCAACCAGCGCAGCCCCATCACTCCGCCCAGGATCAGCCCCAGGCAGGCCAGCCGGCCGATGGAGGCGGAATCCCCCATCCAGAGCACACCCGCCAGGGCCGTACCCGCCGCGCCTATGCCGGTCCACACCGCGTAGGCGGTGCCCACCGGCAGGTGGCGCAGGGCCAGGGTCAGCAGGCCCAGGCTGCCGGCGAGTACCAGCAGGGTGCCTGCCAGCATCCAGGGGCGCTGCAGGCCGTTGGCGGTTTTCAGGCCGAGGGCGAAGGCCACTTCCAGCAGGCCGGCGACGACCAGCAGCAGCCAGGAGTTTGTCGGAGTCATTGGGTCATCCCTTGCATGAGGCGGGAAAAAAAACGAGCCCCGAAGGGCTCGCAAGACGGGGAGGAAACTCAACCGGCGAGCAGCTTGCCGCGTACCAGGCTGGCCAGGGTCTTCCAGGTCAGCACCGCCAGGGCAACGCTGAGGAACAGCAGGATGGCCCAGGCGATCAGCTGCAGCGGCAGGCCACCCTGCGCATGGGCGTACTTCAGCGCAGCGTTGGCGAGTGCGGCCAGGGGGAAGCTGATGGCCCACCAGGACGGGGCGAACGGCACGTCGCGGCGGAACACCTTGAAGCCCAGGACCACGGCCAGGAACAGGCCGAAATAGAAGAGCAGGGCGGCGAATCGGTCGATCCCGAACAGGTTGGCGTAGGCCAGGAAGCCCACCTCGAACGGCGCCACCAGGATCATCAGCGAGGGCACCATGGCCTTGGCCAGCGGCTCCTGGTGCACCAGGCGCGGGAAGATGCTGGTGAGGAAGATCAGCGCCAGGGCCGCGCCCACCGCCATCGCGAAGAGGTTGAGCTCGGCCGCCCAGGCCATGGGCATCTGGCCGCCGGTAACGGCGATGTCCAGGGTGGCGACGCCGGGGATCAGCCAGGCCGGCACCGCGTGCTGCAGGTCCTGCTTGCCCTTGAACAGGCGCGACAGCACCAGCCCGCCGAGGATCACCGTCAGCACGCTGCCGATAGTCCACAGGCCCTGGCCCAGCAGCTCGCTGTAGGGGGCGGCGACCACCGACAGCAGCAGGATGGCGATGACGATGGTGCCGAAGAAGTTGCCGGCGATGGGGTGGGTGAATTCATTGGCCACGGCCTGGCGATGGCGTACCAGTTTGGTCAGGTAGCCAACACCGAGGACCGCGAACACCAGGCTGGCGAACAGGCCGATGGCTTCGCCGACCAGCGGGCTGACGCCGAAGTTCTGGTGGGCCATGCGCCAGGCCAGGCCGAGTCCGGCCAGGCCCATCACGGCGCCGAACAGGTTGACGGGCAGATGCTTGATCGAGGCACCGCTGGTCGGCTTGGCCTGGGCCTGTTCGAGCGGAGAAATGGTTGCGGTGTTCATGGCGGACTCCGGTGGGCTGGATTTGTCGTTGGAGGTAGTTTCCGCCATGATTGCTTTGGCTTGAATGGTCGCGTAACGACGTTTACGGCCAACCTTTCGACACTGACGGACACCTTCCATGCGCATCGCCCTGCTGGCCTTTCCCCGTGTGCAATTGCTGGACATCGTCGGCCCGGCCGACGTCTTCGCCGAGGCGGCGAAGCAACTGGGCAACCCCCGCGCCTATCGCGTGGAGGTGATAGGTACCGAGCCCGGACTGCTCAAGGGCAGCAGCGGCATTCGCCTGGCGGTGGACTCCACGGTGGAGACCCATAAAGGCAAGCTCGACACCCTGCTGGTGGCGGGTAGCCCCTTCGTCGACGACATCGCCGGCAATCCGGCATTGCAGCAGTGGTTGCGGCAGCAGGCCGACTCGGTGCGACGGATCGGTTCAGTCTGCACCGGCGCTTTCGCCCTGGCTGCGGCCGGCATGCTGCGCGGGCGCCGGGTGACCACCCACTGGAACAGCAGCGTGCGCCTGGCGGAGGAGAATCCCGAGACCCGGGTCGAGTGCGACAGCATCTATGTCAAGGACGGCAACCTCTACACCTCCGCCGGCGTCACCGCGGGCATGGACCTGGCCCTGGCCATGGTGGAGGAGGACCACGGCCGCGAGTTGGCGTTGCGGGTGGCGCGGGAGATGGTGATGTTCTTCAAGCGTCCTGGCGGACAGTCCCAGTTCAGCGCCCACCTGGCGGCGCAGACCGCCGAGCGTTCAGTCATCCGTGCCATCCAGGACCATGTGCTGGCGCACCTGAAGGACGACCTCAGCGTCCCGGCCCTGGCCGCTCGCGCCGGCATGAGCGAGCGCAACTTCGCGCGGGTGTTCAAGCAGGAAGCCGGCTCCACGCCGGCCGAGTTCGTCGAACTGGCGCGCATCGACGCCGCCCGGCGCTTGGCCGAGGAGTCGGATATTCCCTTGAAGCGCCTGGCCGACGAGGTGGGCTACGCCAATATCGACGGCTTCCGCCGCGCCTTCCAGCGCCGCCTGGGGGTGACGCCGAGCGACTACCGGTCGCGATTCAAGGTGGATGGCTGAGTTGCTGGGCAAGCGCCGGTACTGGCTTGCGGGGCGTGCTAGATTGGCCATCATTGCCTAGAGCATGTTGGTCAGTCGTAGCCAGGAAGCTTATCGATGCCCCTTCTGCCCGGAACATTCAGGAACCGTCTCGCCCTCCTTATCGGCAGCATCAGCCTGGTAGTGGGGCTGCCGCTTTACTTCTACATCGACTATTTCTACGCCGGGCAACTGGTGGCCGACCGTGGCAATGCCCTCAAGGGCCTGGCCACCGCGGTGACCACGGTGCTGTCGGAGAACCTGCGGGAGCGCCAGCGGGAAATCGACCTGCTGGCCAGGACTCCGATCTACCAGGGCAAGGACGGCAGGGTGGACAGTGAGGAGCTGACCGCCATGCTCGACCACCTCAAGGAGTCCTACGCCTACTACTCCTGGATCGGTTTCGCGGACATGCGGGGCACCGTGAAGGCCGCCAGCGGTGACCTGCTGGTGGGGCAGGACGTTTCCCAGCGCCCCTGGTATCAGCAGGGCCGAGTGGGCTCCTTCATCGGTGACCTGCATGAAGCGGTGCTGCTGGCCAAGCTGCTGCCGACGCAGTCGGGCGGCGGTCCCCTGCGCTTCATCGATTTCGCCGCGCCGGTGTTCGATGCCGCCGGCCAGCAGATCGGCGTGGTCGCGTCCCATGCCCACTGGAGCTGGGCGGACGCGATACTCGGCCGGCTCAAGGCGGTGCGCCAGGACCACAAGGAAGTGGAGCTGTTCATCCTCAATTCGCGGCAGGAAATCATCTATCCCGAGGGTTCAGGCAAGCACCTGGCCCCGCTCGACCTCAAGCGCCTGGCCCGTACCGGCTGGGCGCAGGACGGCGAATTCCTGGCCGCCCTGCACGCTGTGCCGGACGTGTTCCCCGACCGGCCGCTGAAATGGAGCGTGCTGGTGCGCCAGCCGATCGCCGTGGTGCGCCAGGATGTCGACCAGTTGCAACGCGTGCTGCTGCTGTTCGGCGCAAGCGCCACCCTGATCCTGCTGACCCTCGCCTGGCTCAGCGCCCGGCGCACCAGCCGGCCCATCGAACAACTGGCGCAACTGGTCAGGCGCATCCAGAAGGGCGACGAGAGTGCGCAGCTGGATATCCACGCCAGCACCCGGGAGATGGACATACTCTGCCGCTCCATTGCCGGCATGGCCGAGACCCTGATCGCCCGCAAGGCAGAGCTGGCCCAGGCCAACGAACTGCTGGAGGAAAAGGTGGCCGAGCGCACCCGCCAACTGGCCGAAGCGAATGCCCAGCTGGAAGTGCTGGCGCGCAAGGATGCCCTCACCGGCGTGCTCAACCGGCTGGCTTCCAGCGAACGGCTGGACGAGGAATTCCGGCGCCTGCAGCGCACCGGCACGCCCTATTCGGTGCTCCTGCTGGACATCGACTACTTCAAGCGGATCAACGACACCCACGGCCATGACGTGGGGGACCAGGCGTTGCAGTTCACCGCGTTGCTGATCCGCGCCAGCATTCGCGGCACCGACTTCCTCTACCGGGTGGGGGGCGAAGAGTTCCTGGTGCTGCTGCCCGCCACCCAGCAGGACGATGCCCTGCTGGTGGCGGAGAAGATTCGTGCCACCATCGAGGGCACCCCGGCGCCGGTGGTCAACCGCATCACCGTCAGCATCGGCAGTGCCCAGGCGCGACCGTCCGATCGCAACGCCGAGAGCGCGGTGAAGCGCGCCGATCAGGGCCTCTACGAAGCCAAGGGTGCTGGGCGCAACTGCATCAAGGCCTGCGTGGACTGAGGGCTCAGTAGATCCCCGGGATCAGCCGCGACGTGCGTGCGCAGTACGCCTCGTATGCCTCGCCGAACTCGGTGCGCAGCAGCGCTTCTTCCGCGTGGATGCGGGCGAGCAGGGGCGGCAGGGTCAGCGCCACCAGCACCAGGCCGGCTCCGGAGCGGAAGGCCAGGGCCCAGCCGATGGAGGCGATCATCAGGCCCAGGTAGCTGGGGTGGCGGATGAGTCCGTAGATGCCATCGGTCACCAGGCGATGGCCCGGCTGGATCGCCACCAGGCCGCTGAAGCGGTTGCCCAGCACGAACACCGGCCATATCCGCAGGGCGCCGCCGACGGCGAAGAGGAACACGCCCAGCCAGCGCACACCGTCGCCACCGAAGGTCCAGATGTCGAGGCGATCGGTATAGGCCGGGAGGAAGGCGCTGAGCAGGGCGATGACCCCGAACACCGGCAGTACCCAGCGGTTGCGCCGGTCTTCCCGCACACCGCTGCTGAGGTTCCCACCGGAGAAGGGCGCCAGGCCGGCGAGGACGAAGAGCACCAGGGTCAGGGCCACCAGGGGCGGCTCGTCGAAGAAGGCACCGAACCCGCCCCAGCCGAGAATGCTCAGGCCCAGGTAGGCGAGGGTGCCGGCAAGCGTGGCGACCAGCAGGTTGGTGCGGAACATGGCGGGTCACCTCCTCGATGGGCATCGACTAGGCATTTGACCGCGGGCGCCGCGGCGCGTGCGAATGGCGGTGCTATAACTGAAGACCTTGGGGGATTCATCGCGGAGGGTGCCTTCATGGGACGCTTCGGAATCCTGCTCATGGCCCTGGCCATGCCGGGCGCCTGGGCCGGCGGCTATGGCGACGGCAGCATGTACTACGGCCTCGGGCCCTACCTCGGCACCACCTATTACCGCAGCAGCCCCCTGCAACCCTACGTCTCGCCACCGCCGCAACCCTTCGCCGACCTGCCGCCGCAGCCTTTCGTGGTGGTGCCGGAGTACCACCAGTTTCACGACGCCCAGCTGCCGCGCGTCAGCACCGAACGGCCGCAGGTCCTGATCCGTACCTTCGATCCGGCGCTCGGGGTCTATCGGGATGAGGACGTGCGAGACGGGGAGGGCGTGGAGGAGGAAGCGCCCTGCGTCGGGATCGGCTGTGGCGATGGCTACCTGTACATGCGCCGAGCGAGTGCAAGGGTGGAAATCCCTTTGGGGATTTCCACCATCGGTGTCTTGCATGGCCTTGCTGGTGGATAGAAAAGCGCTATCCACCCTACACGGCCAAAAGGCAGGGCGCGGCACGTGCAGCCCCGTAGGGTGGGCTTCAGCCCACCATCGGCGGTCAGAAAAACCCACTCTGCAACGAGATGGCTCTACCCCTCTGCCTTGCTCCTTCGTCCGAAGCGTCGCCGATAGTCCGTGGGCGAGAGCCCGACCATCTTGTTGAACACCTTGCGAAAGGCTGCCGGGTCCTGGTAGCCGACTTCCCAGGCGATCTGGTCCACCGTGCGATTGGTGAGTTCCAGCAGCTCGCGGGCCTTGGCGGCGCGCAGTTGCTGGCAGTACTCGGTGGGGCGCATGCCGGTGGCCTGCTGGAAGCGGCGCAGGAAGGTGCGTTCGCCGAGCCCGGCACGGGCGGCCATGTCCGACAGGCTCGCATTGCGGATGTCCTGGCGTTGCAGCCAGTGCTGGACCTTGAGCACGGCCTCGTCGCCATGGTTGAGCTGCGGGGTGAAGCGGCGGAAGTACTGCTGGGAATGACGGGTGAGGTCGAGCGCCAGGAAGCGCGCGGTGTCCGCGGCGATGGTCGGGCCCAGCAGGCGATCGACCAGGGCCAGGCCCAGATCGGTCCAGGCCATCACGCCACCGGCGGTGATGATGTCGCCGTCGTCCAGGACCAGCTTGTCGGCGTCCACCTTCACCTCGGGAAAACGCTCGCCAAGGTCCTTGGCCAGGCTCCAGTGGGTGGTCAGGGCGCGGCCGGCGAGCAGCCCGGTCTGGGCCAGCACGAAGGCCCCGGCGCACACCGAACCCAGGGTGACGCCGGCCGCGTGCTGGAGGTTGAGCCAGTTGGCGAAGGGCTGCAGGACCTCGGCCGGGGGCAGGGTGCCCAGGCAAGGCGGCACCACCACCACGGTTGGGCGGCTGTCGGCCTCCGGATGGCTGTCGAGGGCGCAGCGGAATCCGCCGTCTTCACCCGTCGTCCAGTGGCGAACCCGCAGGACCGGCAGGTTGGCGTCGGCGCGCCCGGCGGCCATGCGATTGGCCACCGCAAACAGGTCGGACAGGCCGTGGGCCGCCGCCAGCTGAGCGCCGGGGTAGAGCAGGATGCCGATCTCCAGCAGGGTCTTCATTGTCAGTTTTTCCTGCGAATTTGTCGGTCGCGCCGATCCTCAACCGGCGCGCGGAAGCGCATTTTTGACTCCACGTCTCCACCTCCACAACCCAAGGTGAACATCATGAGCAAGCAAGCCGTTATCGTAGTCGACATCCAGAACGACTATTTCCCTGGCGGACTCTGGACGCTGAACGGCGTACAGGGCGCTGCGGACAATGCCGCGCGGGTCATCGAGGGCGCGCGCAAGGCGGGTGACCTGGTGGTGCATATCCGCCACGAATTCACCAGCCAGGAGGCGCCTTTCTTCAGGCCCGGCTCCGAGGGTGCGCAGATCCACCCGAAGGTGCAGAACAACCCCGACGAGCACGTGGTGCTGAAGAACTTCGTCAACGCCTTCCGCGAGACCGAGCTCAAGGCCGTGCTCGACCGCAATGGCGTGGAAAAGGTGACCATAGTCGGCAACATGAGCCACATGTGCGTGGATGGCATTACCCGGGCCGCGGCGGACTACGGTTACCAGGCCACCGTGATCCACGATGCCTGCGCCACGCGGGACCTGGAGTTCAATGGCAGGGTCGTCCCGGCCGACCAGGTCCACGCCGCCTTCATGGCCGCCCTGGCCTTCGCCTACGCCAAGGTGGTTTCCACGGACGAGTATCTCGCACAGCAGGGTCGGTAAGCCCTGGCGATATCCCGACGTGGGGCGCGAAGGTATCCGCGCTCCCGTCGGGCTTCAGGATTCCCGGTCGCTCAGAGCAGCGCCCGGTCCCAGCGGATGCCCTGCTTGACGACCCGTGCCGGCACCCCGGCGATCACGCCATTTCGGCCGGCTGAGCACCGAGCAGGCGCCTGTTGCCCCGGTGGAACGCCGATACCGGTACCATTCCCCCTCTTTTGCCCCAGCCGCAGCCTGCTGCCGGCCAAGCCCCGCGCCTTGGACAATTCCGGCGCGAGCGACTGGACCGGAGCTTCGCCGCAAATCCAGGCCCACAATATGCCTGACCTATGCTGGAATTCTGCTGATTGGCCTGTGAACCGGAGCCCCCATGAACGACCAAGCCCTCCCCCCCGAATACCTGGAGTTCGCCGAAGAACTCGCTGACGCGGCCGCCCGGGTGACCCTGACCTACTTCCGCCTGCCCCTGGAGGTGGAGAACAAGGAGGCGGAGCGCTTCGACCCCGTGACCCTGGCGGACAAGGGCGCAGAGCGGGCCATGCGCGCGCTGATCGGCGAGCGTTACCCGGGCCACGGCGTGCTCGGCGAGGAAGAAGAGAACATTAAGGGCGAGGAGGCCTGGACCTGGGTGCTGGACCCGGTGGATGGCACCCGTTCCTTCATCAGCGGCATTCCCCTCTGGGGCACCCTGATCGCCCTCAACGATGGCACCCGCCCGGCCCTGGGCCTCATGGACCAGCCCTTCACCCGCGAGCGTTTCATCGGCGATGGCGCCAGCGCCTCCCTCAACGGCCGGCCGATCCAGACCCGCGCCTGCGGCAAGCTCTCCGACGCCACCCTGATGGTCACCAGTCCCGAACACTTCCAGCAGCCGCCCTACAGCGAGCTGTTCGAGAAACTGTCGAGCGAGGCGCGGCTGGTGCGCTACAGCGGCGATTGCTACGCCTACTGCATGTTGGCCCTGGGGCTGGTGGACGTGGTGCTCGATCCGGGCCTCAAGCCCTACGACATCCAGGCGCTGATGCCGATCATCCAGGGCGCCGGCGGCGTGGTCACCCGCTGGGACGGCGGCGATGCGCAGCACGGCGGCGACGTGATCGCCTGCGGCGATCCGCGCCTGCATGCGCAACTGCTGGAAGTGCTGCGCGCGGGCTGATCCGCGCGGCCATGCACGTACGCTCGACACACGGGATATCGATCAGGGTGGAAGCGAGGCCCCCGATGCACTGCCGGCATCGGGGGCGCGGGCTCAGTGGGGGCGGGCGGCGCGGACTTCGCGGGCGGTGCAGCCGAACTGCTGGCGGAAGGCGCGGGTGAACTGGGCCTGGTCGCCGAAGCCCCAGCGAAAAGCCAGTTCGCCGATGGACAGGTGGCAATGCGGGTCGCGCAGCTGGCGGTGCACCGCCTCCAGGCGCTGCTGGCGCACCCATTCGCCCAGGGTGTAGGGCGTGCTGGCAAACAGCTTGTGCAGGTAGCGCAGGGACAGACCGCAGGCGCTGGCGATGGACTGCGGCGAGAGGTCCGGGTCGCCGAGGTTCTGCCGCACGTACCGCTCCACCCGGGAAAGGTGCAGGGTGCCCAGGTTGGAGCCTTCGCTGCCGAGCACGCGTTCGTCCTGTTGCAGGGCCAGCGTCAGCGTGGCGAGAGCCTGCTCCAGCAGCAGGTGACGGGCCGACTCGGGGCACTGGTCGAAATGCCGGGCGCAGAGGTCGAGCTGCTCGACGAAGATGCGGCCCAGGCCCTGGGTCGCGTCGAAGCAATAGCGGGTATAGCGCTCGGGGCCGCGCAGGTGACCCTTGAGGGCGCGCTCGGGCAGCTTGAGCACCCAGAGGTCGTTGTCGGCGCCGTAGTGGAAGCGGTAGGGGGCGTCGCCCCGTTCGATGATGAATCCGCCGGGGCTGCAGCTCAGCTCGCGGCCGTCCTGCTCGAAGTGCACGTCGGCGCGGCGGGGCACCGTCACCAGATAGAAGGCGTCATGGTCCTGGCCGATCTGCGCCTTGCTGCGGGAATAGCCCAGCTGGCTGGAGCGCAGGCGCGACAGGCTGAGGGCGGTACTGGGGGTGCTCCAGCGCTGCAGGTGGCCATCGAAGGGCTGTTCGGGGGCGAATTCGAGGCTCAGCGCGAAATAGGTATCGCTGATGGCCTCGGCCCAGCGCGCCTGGCGTTCAGGCTGCGACCAGCCGTGGGTCGATAGTTCGGTGGGCATGGATCGTCCTTTTTCAAAGAGGGCAGCATTGAAAAAAGGAACTGCAAGCAAGCTACTCAAGCAGCTCTTGTTATTGTCGAGCAGCCCGGCAGCGAAGGGCTGCCGGGCTGGGAACACGCCGATGATCGACGTGGTGCTGCGTAACATCAAGCGCCGCGCGTCACCCGGTAGGTGGCAGACGGCTCCAGGGTCGCCTGCCAGCCCGGGGGCACCACGATATTGGTGGTGTCTTCCTCGATCACGCAGGGGCCCTGCACCGTCTGTCCCGGCAGCAGGCGGTTGCCGTTGAACACCGCGGTGGACTGCCAGTCGCCGTCGGCGCTGAAGAGCATCGGCCGCAGGCTGTCCGGTACCGCCGCCGGCGGGTTGGCCGGGCCCTGCAATTCCGGCTGGGGCGGACGCGGCAGGTGGCCGATCACCGAGCACTCCAGGTTCACCAGTTCCACCGGGCTGCCGGGTTCGGCGTAGGAGTAGAGCGTCTGGTGGCGGCGGTGGAAGGACTCGATCAGTTCGGCCAGGCCCGCTTCGTCCAGTTGGTGGCGCGCGAGCTCCACGCTGCACTCGTGGATCTGCCCGAGGTAGCGCATCTCCAGGGTGTAGTGGCAACTGCTGGACCCGTCGCCGAAACCGTCGTCCCGCAGGTTCGTCAGGCCTTGCTGGCGCAGGTCGGCGAGGGTTCGGTTGAGCTGTGGCAGGTCGACGTGGTCCGGGTCCAGGCGCATCGCCAGGCTCGTCAGGCGGTCGTAGCGGACATCCGACAGGATCTGGCCGAAGGCGCACAGTCCTGACGCTACCTTGGGGATCAGCACGGTTTGCATGCCGATCTCCTCCGCCAGGCGCACCACGTGCATGCCCGCCGCGCCGCCGGCGCCGATCAGGGCGAAGTCACGCGGGTCGTGGCCCCGCTCGATGGACACGCGGCGGATACCGTTGACCATGTTCAGGTTGACCAGGGTGGTGATGCCGAATGCCGCGCGCTCGATGCTGATGCCCAGCGGGTCGGCGATCCGGCTGCGAATGGCGTCCAGTGCCGCCTGGCGATTGAGGCGGATGCTGCCGCCGAGCAGGGCGCCGTCCTGCAGATAGCCCAGGGCTATGTTGGCGTCGGTCACGGTGGGCTCGGTACCGCCCTTGCCGTAGCACACCGGGCCCGGCTTGGCACCAGCGCTGCGCGGGCCGACCTGGAGCATGCCGAACTCGTCCAGGTGGGCGATGGAGCCGCCGCCGGCGCCGAGGGTTTCCACCTGGATCATCGGCACACCGATGCGCTGGCGGAGGAAGTCCACGTCCTTGCTGAAGTTGGTGCGGCCGGCGTTGGTCAGGGTGATGTCGAAGGAGGTGCCGCCCATGTCCACGGTGATCACGTTGTCGATGCCGAAGGGCCGCGCCACCGACAGGCCGGCCTGGGGCGCCGAGGCCGGGCCTGAGTTGATGGCGTTCACCGCACGGTCGCGCATCACGTGCCCCGGGGCCAGGCCGCCATTGGACTGGAAGTAGCGTACCGGCTGCTGCGCACCGAGCTCCTCGAACAGGCCGTCGATACGCTTGACGTAACGCTGCATCACCGGGCTCAGGTAGGCGTTGACCACGGTGGTGGAGGTGCGGGTGTATTCGCGGATCTGCGGGAACACCTCGTAGCCGGTGCAGACGAAGACACCGGGCAGCGCGGCGCGCACCAGTTCGGCGGCGCGCTTCTCGTGGCTGGGGTTGCGCACCGACCAGACGAAGGAGATGGCCACCGCCTCCACGCCCTCGGCGCGGAAGTACTCGATGGCATCGCGCACGGCGCGCTCGTCCAGGGGGCTGTACTCGCGGCCGTCACCGAGGATGCGGCCACCGATGGGGCGCCGCAGGTGGCGCGGCACCAGCATGTGCGCCGGCGGGTAGTGGGCGTCGTAGCGATGGCCTTCTTCCTTGTGGCCGAGGCGGATTTCCAGGCTGTCCTCGTGGCCCTCGGTGCAGAGCAGGCCGACCTTGACGCCGGTGCGTTCGATCAGTGCGTTGAGGCCGACCGTGGTGCCGTTGATGCACAGGTCGCAGTCGGCGATCACCTCGGCCGGCGTGCGGCCGGTGGCGTCGGCGATCTGCGCGAGGCCGGCGCGGATGGCCAGGGTGCCGTCCTGCGGGGTGGAGGGGGCCTTGAACAGCTGCACGCCGCCGTCGCGGTCGGCCAGGATGAAGTCGGTGAAGGTGCCGCCGGCGTCGATGCCCAGGCGATATTGGTTGCGCATGTCGGATCTCCGGTCAGAACTGGCCGCGGGCGGCGCGGGTGGCGGTTTCATCGAGGTGGCCGTCGGCGTCGAGGATCACGCCGTACTCCAGGGCCGCGCCCTGGGGCGAGACCAGACCGTTGCGGACATCCTGCAGGACCGTGGCCACGGGGCGGCGCAGCGGGTCGCCGTAACCACCACCACCGGGATTGATGTTGATGATCCGCTCACCGGGCTGGATGGTGAGCATGGGGTTCTGGATGTAGTGGTCTTCCTCACCGTCGGTGTGTCGGTGGATAAGGCGGCCGAGCTTGGGTTCGGGCAGCGAATTGCGCGCCCCGGCGGCGCCGGCGGTGGGCAGCTGGCGGCCCTCGCCGAAGCCGACCACGGTCATGGCGTGGTCCAGGGGCTCGATCTCCAGGCGGGTGCCGGAGCCGCCGCGGAATTCGCCGGCGCCGCCGCTGTCGCTCATCAGGCTGTAGCGGTGGATCAGCACCGGGTAGGAATGCTCCAGCAGTTCGATGTCGCCGCTCATCAGGGCGCCGAAGCAGCACAGCGGACCGCAGGCGTGCCAGCCGTCCATCACCTTGTTGGCGCCAGCCCCGGCGATGATCGAGGCCAGCACCATGGTGACGTACTCGCTGTTGGCGTTGCGCGGGTCGTGGCCGGCGATGTTGATGCCGCTGGCGTGGCCCCAGGAGGCGGTGACGCGTTCGGGCGAAGCCTGCTCCAGGGCCAGGCGCACGGCGTCGGCCAGGGTCTCCATCGGGGTGGTGGTGCAGTTGACGTGGGGAGCCGGTTCCTCGGCGTTGCACAGGGTACCCTTGGGGCCCACATCCACGCTGACGCAGCGGTAAAGCCCTTCGTTATAGGGCGGGGCGACCTGGGCGAACATCATCAGGCCGAGGTAGACGCCGGAAACCGAGTTGCCCTCGTAGGAGTTGATGAAGTAGGGCACCTGGGGCGGGCTTTCGATGCGGATGTGCGCCTCGTCGCCACGGATTTCCACATGGGCGGTGATGGCCAGCTCGCCCAGGCCGTGGCCGGAGTCCTCGAGCACGGCGGTGCCGCTGTAGCGGCCGTCCGGCACGTCGCGCAGCAGGGCGCGCATATGGCGGTCGGCCATGTTCTTCAGCTCGGCGATGCAGGCGCGCACTTCGTCCACGCCGTACTTGTCCAGGAGATCCAGCAGATGGCGCTCGCCCACCTTGCAGGCACCGTACTGGGCGTTGAGGTCGCCTTCCTGGTAGGGCCGGGCGCGCATGTTGGTGAGCATCAGGTTGATCACGTCCTCGCGACGCTTGCCCTTTTCCCACAGCTTGACCGGCGGGATACGCAGGCCTTCGGCGTAGATCTCCTTGGCGTCGGGGTTGTAGCCGGCCGGCACCGGGCCGCCGATGTCGGTGAGGTGGCCCTTGCAGACTGTCCAGAACACCAGCTCGCCCTTGTAGAACACCGGCTTGTACATGCAGCAGTCGAGGATGTGGCTGCCCTTGTAGGCCGGGTCGTTGTGGTAGATCACGTCGCCTTCGGCGATGTCGTCGCCGAAGAAGCCGGCTACGCACTTCATGGCGGGGATCAGCGAGCCCAGGTGGATCGGGATGTCCTGGCCCTGCAGGATCATCTCCGGGAGATGGTCGAACAGGGAGTTGGAATAGTCATGGGCCAGGTTGAACACACTGGAGCGGCCGGTCTTTTCCAGGGTCAGGGTCATCTCCCGCTGCGCTGTTTCCAGCGCGCCTCGGACAACCGCGAGGGTGATCGGATCAACTGTTTTCATAGGGCACCAACGCTTGTTCTTGTGCTTCGGGTGAGGACCGCCGGCGGCGGCCCGTGGTGCATACGCTACGGCCGGGGTGGGGTGGCTGGCTTGTCGCTGGGTGTACCCCTTGTTGCGTTTTGGCGCACTGGGGCTTGTGGGGGCGAATTCATTCGCCAAGGTCAACGCGGCTGCCACTATCGGGTCTGCAGGGCGGACCTGCGGCCCGCTTGGCGATTGAAATCGCCCCTACAGGAAAAGCAGCGCCAAAGCCGGGGTGGTGCCTTGTGGGGGCGAATTCATTCGCTGAGGACAGCGCAGTTGGCCCCCTCGGGATTGCAGGGCGGACCTGCGGCCCGCTTGGCGATTGAAATCGCCCCCACAGGCAAAGCGGCGCCTGAGCCGGGGGGCAGCTCCTTGTAGGGGCGAATTCATTCGCCAAGGACAGCGCAGCTGTCCCCCTCGGGTTTGCAGGGCGAACCTGCGGTCCGCATCGCGATTGAAATCGCCCCCACAGGCAAAGCGGCGCCTGAGCCCGGGGCAGCTCCTTGTAGGGGCGAATTCATTCGCCAAGGACAGCGCAGCTGTCCCCCTCGGGTTTGCAGGGCGAACCTGCGGTCCGCATCGCGATTGAAATCGCCCCCACAGGAAAAGCAGCGCCAAAGCCGGGGTGGTGCCTTGTGGGGGCGAATTCATTCGCCAAGGACAGCGCAGCTGTCCCGCCAGGAGAGGCTCAGAAGTAGTACCCGATATTGCTGTACAGCTGGTTCTCCCAGCGGTCGATGCCGCCCGCCCCCAGGCTCTGGGTGTAGCTGCCGCCGCCGATGTACGGGTCGTTCTTGCCGTGCAGCCATTCCAGGGCGATCCAGAGCGGTCCGAAGGTGAAGGAGGAGCCGGCGATGAAGCGCTGGGAGTCCTGGAAGTCCCGCTCGTCCTTGTCGAACAGGCTGTAGTTCGCATACAGCTTGATGCCCGACAACCAGCCGTATCGTCCCGGCACGTCGTAGCTGACGTCCGCCACGTAGAGGTTGCCCTTGGCGGCGACGTTGAAGGTGCCGTCGAAGCTGCCGAAGGTCACCAGGCGGTCGTCGCCGGGGTTCTCCGGGTTCATCCGCTGGCGCGCCGCCTGGGCCTGGAAGCCCCAGGGGCCGTGCTGTGCCGTGGCGTGCAGGGCGGCTGCGTAGCGCCGGCCGTCGCGGTCGGTGTCCTGGTTCTCCAGCGTGGAGGCCAGCACGGAGGCGCCCACCTCGCCGCTCCAGCCATTCGCCTGGTAGGCCCGCGCCAGGCGGCCGACGAGGATGTCCTCTTCGTGGTTGTCACTGCCGTCCACCACATAATCGTCGGCGGTGGCGACGCTGGTGCCGTAGGTGCGGCCACCTCGGCTGGTGCCCCGGCCCTGCTCGGCCGGGATGGGGTAGTACGCTGCCTGCAAGTCCCAGCTTCCGCGTTTGGCCAGGTACTTGAAGCCGATGTCCTGGGTGTCCTCCAGGCCGATCACGTTGCCCAGGGTCTCGAAGAAGGTGCTGCCGAAGTAGGGCAGGAGGCCAAAGGGGATGGCGGTCTGGCCGACCTGCAACTGCTGCTGCGGGGTGAAGCGGTAGCCGACCCAGGCGTACTCGGCGAAGGCGATGTCGCCCACCTTGTCGGTGTATTCGTAGGGATAGGCGTCGCCGTAGAAGCGGTACTTGGCGGCGGCGATCCAGGTGTCCGAATGGTAGTCGGCGGTGAGGAAGACGGTGTCGAAGCTGAACTTGGAGATATCCCGGTCCGGGTCGTAGTCCAGACGGCCACGGACGGCGCCGCCGAGGTCGAGGTTGTCGGTGATCTCCACGGCGCTGGCGGGCTGGGCCAGGCCGAGGGCGAGCAGGGTTGCAAAAATCGAGGTAAGCCGAGTGCATTGCGGGTACATGTACCGCTCCGGGTTTTTCTTGTGGTTGTGGGGGGAGGGCCGCCCCGGCGGGCGGCCGGGTATCAGCCCAGGTCGCCCTGGGGCTGGGCGCGGCGCAGCAGCAGAGGAGCCGCCAGGTAACCGAGGAAGGCGACGACGAAGGCGGCTGGTGCCGAGGCGGTGGCCAGGGCGGCGTCGCCGGACAGATGCAGGCCGATGCCCGCCACCGCGGAGGCCATCCAGGCCAGCAGGCCGCGCGCGCGGAACGCGGGCAGGCCGTGGAGGCTATAGCGCGGGCCCCGGCTTCCCAGCAGGTGGGCCAGGGCGATGGCGACCCAGCCGACGATGAACAGGCTCTGGTAGGCCAGGGCCTGGAGGATGTAGCTGAACACGTCGAACAGCATCAGCAGGTAGGCCACCACGCCGGTCAGGAGCGCCCAGGCCGCGTAGGGTACCCGTGCCAGTCCCAGGTGGGCGCAGAAGGCCTGTAGGTTGGTGGCGGCGAGGAAGAAGTTGCCGGTGTTGATGCGGGTCTGGCTGATCCAGACGAAGAGCAGCCCCGCCAGTCCCATCAGCTGGACGATCGCCAGTACCACCGAAACCTCGGAAAGGCCGCCCTCGGTGGGAATGGTGGCGGCGAGGAAGATACCCGCCAGGCCGTTGAGCAGGAAGGCGACGGCGTAGAAGGGCACGCCGAAATTGAAGCGCGCGTGGTATCGGCTGTCTTCGTGCTTGCCGAAGCGGGCGTAGTCCCAGGTGAACATCATCAGCACCCAGACGCCCATGAAGTAGGTAAAGCAGTTCCACCAGCCGTTCGGCACCGGTCCGCCCTCGGGCGCCAGTTCCAGCCAGGCGGACGAATAGCCGTACTCATCGATGGCCATGGCCACGGCAGCCACCAGCCCGAGCAGATAGAAGGGCAGCAGTACGCCGTTGAGCTTGTCCAGCCAGCGCATGGCGTTGCCGAAGATCAGCAGCACGCTGTAGACCACCACCAGCAGGAACGCGGCGTGCAGTTCGAAGCCCGGCAGGTAGTGATGCAGGGCCACGGCCATCACGGAGCCCTCGAAGACGCCGTAGTAGATGGCTGTGGCGCTGAAGATCAGGGTGGCCAGCGCGGCCCCGGTGCGGCCGAACAGCACCTGGGAGAACTGCGCCACGGACAACCCGCTGGCGATGGCGTGGCGCGCTATCACGGCGTTGATGGCGCCGTAGCTGAGTACCGACAGCACCAGGCCGATCAGCGCGTTCATGGTGCCGTAGCCCATGGCCAGGGCGGCGGCGACCACCAGGTAGAACATCGCACTGCAGATGCCCCACCAGGCCATCGTCAACGAGCCTCGGCCGAGCCGCTGCGAGTCCGGCACCGCGCCTTGGGAATGTTCGGGGGATGAATCGTTGTTCGAGAGTGCACCAGCCATGACCGTAACCTTCTTGTTGTTGGAGTGAGAGGCTCCAAGACGGTAAGGAAAACCGGCCGGTGTGGATTTGCGTTTGGCGTATGAGTTTTTGCGGTTAGGTGTACTGGAGGGGCAGCCCTGCGGGCTGCTTCGCGAATGAATTCGCCCCCACAGAAGAGCGGAACCGAGCCAGGGCATGCACTTCTTGTGGGGGCGAATTCATTCGCCAAGGGCTGCGCAGCAGCCCCAATCAGGGGAGGGCAGGGTGAGCCTTTTGCCCGCTAGCCGAATGAATTCGTCCCTACAGGAACAACTCGGCGTCGCGGTCAGCGGGAAGGATTGCCTATGCCCCCGGCGCGCATGATCTCGGCGATGATCGGCACCGGGGTCATCAGGTGGGTGCGCATCATCTCGCTGGCGCGCGCCGCGTCGCGGGCGAGGATGGCTTCCACCAGCGCCGCATGTTCCTGGCGCTTGAGTTCCAGGGCTTCTTCGGAGAACACCGTCTGGGTCAGCCAGAGGTGGCGGTAGCGTTCGGCCTGGTCGAACAGGTAGGTGCGCGCCTGCAACAGGTGCTTGGAGCCGCAGCCCGAGGCGATGGCCGTGTGGAAGGCCTTGTGGCGCTGGTCCCAGACGTCCAGGCGCTGTTCGCGGGTCTTCACTTCCATCACCTTGGCCAGGGTGTGGGACTGGGCCAGCACCGAGGCTTCCCAGGCGTCGTCGCCGCGCTCGATGGCCAGGCCAACGATCATGGCTTCCAGGTTGGCGCGGGCGTCGTAGATGTCCTTCATCTCTTCCAGGGACATGGGGGCGACGCGGTAGCCCTTCTGGCTGATGGCGACCACCAGCTTCTCCGCCACCAGTTGCGACAGCGATTCGCGCAGCGGGCCGACGCCCAGGTCGTAGCGGTCCTTCAGGGCGCTCATCAGCAGCTTTTCGCCGGGCTTGAACACGCCGCGGATGATGTCCTGCTTGAGCCACTCATACCCGCTGAAAGCCGAGTTCTGACGAGGGGCGAGTGCTTCCAAGGTGCTGTTCCTCAAAACGTTTTGCCGATCATACCGAAACGTCTTTTCCACGAAAAACAGTGGACAAACGATCGTTTTATTTTCGTTTTGCAAAAATGTAGACATTTTTGTGTTGTGGCGATATTTTTTGCTCGCCCACCTGATCCGGGCGCTGCCTACCACCCCTTTGCCAGGAAACCGCCATGAACGCCTTTACGAAGATCGAGGACCTTGTGATGCCGATGCCGCTGGAGACCCGCGGGTTCACCGTCGCACCCTCCGAGCAGTCGCCGCGCCTGCTCGAGCTGACCTTCGCCCGCGAAACGGTCGAGGCCTTCGTCAAGGCGGTGGGCGAGTGGCCGGTACAGGCGCTGGAGTACAAGTCGTTCCTGCGCTTCCGTGTCGGCCAGATCCTCGACGAGCTGTGCGAGGGCACCCTGCGTCCGGTACTGCTGAACACCATCCTCAGCCGCGCTTCCGGCGGCATGCTGATCACCCCCGTCGGGCTGGATGACGTGAGCCAGGCCGAGGACATGGTGAAGTTCACCACCGCCTGCGCCCACCTGATCGGCCGTTCCAACTACGACGCCATGAGCGGCCAGTTCTACGCCCGCTTCGTGGTGGTCAATACCGACAACTCCGACAGCTACCTGCGTCAGCCGCACCGTGTCATGGAGCTGCACAACGACGGCACCTTCGTGAACCAGATCACCGACTACGTGCTGATGCTGAAGATCGACGAGAAGAACATGGAGGGCGGCAACTCCCTGATCCTGCACCTGGACGACTGGGAGCAGTGCGACGAGTTCTTCCGCCACCCGCTGGCCCGCCGCGAGATGCGCTGGACCGCGCCGCCGAGCAAGAAGGTCAGCGAGGACGTGTTCCACCCGGTGTTCGACACCGACGCCGAAGGCCGCCCGACCATGCGCTACATCGACCAGTTCGTGCAGCCGGAAAACTTCGAGGAAGGCATCTGGCTGAACGCCCTGTCCGAGTCCCTGGAAGGCAGCGCGCAGAAACTCTCCGTGCCGGTGCCGGTGGGCAGCTTCCTGCTGATCAACAACCTGTTCTGGCTCCACGGCCGCGACCGCTTCATCCCCCACGAGGGCCTGCGTCGCGAGCTGATGCGCCAACGCGGTTTCATCAGCTACCAGAAGCCGCGTTACCAGCGCGGTCAATAATCAATGAAGCACGGTGGGAGGCCACCGTGCGCAACCGTTGTAGGAGCGAGCTCTGCTCGCGAAGGTCCCGCGCACGGACTTTCGCGAGCAAGCTCGCTCCTACAGGACAGGTCAGCTACGCCAGTGCGCGAGGTAATGGCTGTGTACGATTTCATCATCATCGGCGGCGGTATCGTGGGCATGTCCACGGCCATGCAGCTGATGCAGGTTTACCCGGATGCCAAGGTTCTCCTCCTGGAGAAGGAATCCGGTCCGGCCCGGCACCAGACCGGCCATAACAGCGGCGTGATCCACGCCGGCGTCTACTACACCCCCGGCAGCCTCAAGGCGCGCTTCTGCCTGGAAGGCAACAAGGCCACCAAGGCCTTCTGCAACAAGCACGGCATCCGTTACGACGAGTGCGGCAAGCTGCTGGTGGCCACCAACGAGCTGGAAATGGAGCGCATGAAGGCGCTCTGGGAACGCACCGCGGCCAACGGCCTGGAGCGTTACTGGCTGTCCGCTGGCGAGCTGCGCGAGCGTGAGCCGAACATCGTCGGCATGGGCGGCATCTTCGTGCCCTCCAGCGGCATCGTCAGCTATGCCGAAGTCACCGCCGCCATGGGCCGCGAATTCCAGGCCGCCGGTGGCGAAATCCGCTACAACGCCGAGGTCACCGGCCTCGATGAGCGCGCCGACGAAGTGGTGGTGCGCACCCGCACCGACGAATTCCACGGCCGCTACCTCATCACCTGCTCGGGCCTGATGGCCGACCGCGTGGTGCGCATGCTCGGCATCGAGCCGAACTTCATCATCTGCCCGTTCCGTGGCGAGTACTACCTGCTGCCCAAGCAGCACAACCAGATCGTCAACCACCTGATCTACCCGATCCCGGACCCGTCCATGCCCTTCCTCGGCGTGCACCTGACGCGGATGATCGACGGCACCGTCACCGTCGGCCCCAACGCCGTGCTGGCCATGAAGCGCGAGGGCTACCGCAAGTCCGATATCTCCGTCTCAGACCTGTTCGAGACTCTGACGTCCCCCGGCATCCTCAAGGTGCTGGCGAAGAACCTGCGCCCGGGCCTGATCGAGATGAAGAACTCCCTGTTCAAGGGCGGCTACCTCAAGGAAGTGCAGAAATACTGCCCGAGCATCACCAAGGCCGACCTCACCGCATACCCGGCCGGCGTGCGTGCCCAGGCGGTGTCCCGCGAAGGCAAGCTCATCGACGACTTCCTCTTCGTCAACACCCCGCGCAGCGTGAACGTGTGCAACGCACCGTCGCCCGCTGCCACCTCCGCCATCCCGATCGGCGCCCACATCGTCGACAAGGTTCGCGAACAGATCGCCGCATCCGGCACCAGTTTTCTGAAGCCAGCCACCCATAACAACCAGCGGGCCGCCGGCTGAGCCGTCGTCACCGTTACCCGACCAGAGGATGACAAGCGTGCAACTGAAAGACTCCACCCTGTTCCGCCAGCAGGCGTACATCGATGGTGCCTGGGTCGATGCCGACAACGGCCAGACCCTCAAGGTGAACAACCCGGCCAACGGCGAGCTGATCGGCACCGTACCGAAGATGGGCGTTGCCGAAACCCGCCGCGCCATCGAGGCCGCCGAGCGCGCCCTGCCGGCCTGGCGTGCGCTGACCGCCAAGGACCGCGCCAACCGCCTGCGCCGCTGGTTCGAACTGATGATGCAGAACCAGGAAGACCTGGCCCGCCTGATGACCCTGGAGCAAGGCAAGCCGCTGGTGGAGTCCCGTGGCGAGATCGCCTATGCGGCCTCCTTCCTCGAGTGGTTCGGCGAGGAAGCCAAGCGCGTCTACGGCGACATGATCCCCGGCCACCAGCCGGACAAGCGCCTGATGGTGATCAAGCAGCCCATCGGCGTCACCGCTGCCATCACCCCGTGGAACTTCCCCTCGGCGATGATCACCCGCAAGGCCGGCCCGGCGCTCGCCGCCGGCTGCACCATGGTGCTCAAGCCCGCGTCCCAGACCCCGTACTCCGCCCTGGCCCTGGCCGAACTGGCCGAGCGCGCCGGCATCCCGAAAGGCGTGCTGAGCGTGGTCACCGGTTCCGCCGGCGAAGTCGGTGGTGAGCTGACCAGCAACCCCATCGTGCGCAAGCTGTCCTTCACCGGCTCCACCGAAATCGGCCGCCAGCTGATGGCCGAGTGCGCCAAGGACATCAAGAAGGTGTCCCTGGAACTGGGTGGCAACGCACCCTTCATCGTCTTCGACGACGCGGACCTCGACGCCGCCGTAGAAGGCGCGCTGATCTCCAAGTACCGCAACAACGGCCAGACCTGCGTCTGCGCCAACCGCCTGTACGTGCAGGATGGTGTGTACGAAGCCTTCGCCGAGAAGCTGAAGGCCGCCGTGGCCAAGCTGAACATTGGCAACGGCCTGGAAGCCGGCGTCACCACCGGTCCGCTGATCGACGAGAAGGCCGTGGCCAAGGTCCAGGAGCACATCGCCGACGCCGTTTCCAAGGGCGCCAAGGTGGTTGCCGGCGGCAAGCCGCACGCCCTGGGTGGCACCTTCTTCGAGCCGACCATCCTGGTCGACGTGCCGAAGAGCGCCGCCGTGGCCAAGGAAGAAACCTTCGGCCCGCTGGCCCCGTTGTTCCGCTTCAAGGACGAAGACGAAGTCATCGCTTTCTCCAACGACACCGAATACGGCCTGGCCGCCTACTTCTATGCCCGCGACCTGGGCCGCGTGTTCCGCGTGGCCGAGGCCCTGGAGTACGGCATCGTCGGCATCAATACCGGGATCATCTCCAACGAAGTGGCGCCCTTCGGCGGCGTCAAGGCATCGGGCCTGGGCCGCGAAGGTTCCAAGTACGGCATCGATGACTACCTGGAAATCAAATACCTCTGCATCGGCGTGTAAGCACGGCGGATCACCCACCTTTCCTGTGCGGGAAGTCGCTGCGGCGGCTTCCCGTGCGGGGCGATTGCGATATTGGAGTCAACGATGAACACCAACCAGAGCCTGCAACAACGCCGCATGGCCGCCATTCCCCGTGGCGTCGGCCAGATCCACCAGGTCTTCGCCGACCGCGCCGAGAACGCCACCGTCTGGGACGTTGAAGGCCGTGAGTACCTGGACTTCGCCGGCGGCATCGCCGTACTGAACACCGGTCACCTGCACCCGAAAGTCATGGCTGCCGTGCAGGAGCAACTGGCCAAGCTGACCCACACCTGCTTCCACGTGTTCGGCTACGAGCCCTACGTGACCCTGGCCGAGAAGATCAACCAGCTGGTGCCGGGCAGCTTCGAGAAGAAGACCCTGCTGGTCACCACCGGTGCCGAGGCGGTGGAAAACGCCATCAAGATCGCCCGCGCCGCCACCGGCCGCAACGGCGTGATCGCCTTCACCGGCGCCTACCACGGCCGCACCCAGTACACCCTGAGCCTCACCGGCAAGGTGGTGCCGTATTCCGCCGGCATGGGCCTGATGCCGGGCGGCGTGTACCGCGCCCAGTACCCGAATGCCCTCCATGGCGTGTCGGTGGATGAGGCCATGGCCAGCCTCGAGCGCATCTTCAAGAACGATGCCGCCCCCAGCGACATCGCCGCGATCATCCTCGAGCCGGTACAGGGCGAGGGCGGTTTCAACGTCGCGCCGAAGGACTTCATGGCCCGCCTGCGCGCGCTGTGCGACCAGCACGGCATCCTGCTGATCGCCGACGAAGTGCAGACCGGCGCTGGCCGTACCGGCACCTTCTTCGCCATGGAGCAGATGGGCGTCGCCGCCGACCTGACCACCTTTGCCAAGTCCATCGCCGGTGGCTTCCCGCTGGCCGGCGTATCCGGCCGTGCCGATGTGATGGACGCCGTGGCCCCCGGTGGCCTGGGTGGTACCTACGCCGGCAGCCCGGTTTCCTGCGCCGCAGCCCTGGCGGTGATCGAAGCCTTTGAAAGCGAGAAGCTGCTGGATCGCGCCAAGTCGGTGGGTGAGATCCTCACCGCCGGCCTGCGCAAGATCGGCGAGCGCCACAACAGCCTGGTGGACGTGCGCAACCTCGGCGCCATGGTCGCCGTGGAACTGTTCGAGGGCGGCGACCTGAACAAGCCTGCCGCCGAGCTCACCGGCAAGGTCGTTGCCAAGGCGCGCGAAAAAGGCCTGATCCTGCTCTCCTGCGGCACCTACTACAACGTCCTGCGCATCCTGGTACCGCTGACCGTCAGCGATGCCGACCTGGAGCGTGGGCTTTCCATCATCGGCGAGTGCTTCGACGAACTCGCCTGAGAACCACAAAGGTCCTGCGAGCTAGCGAATGACTAGGCGAGGGCGGCTGAGAAAGCGGAGTTCAGGTGCCCTGAATGAGCATTTCGAAGCCGCGCTCAACACCGTCATTCCGACGCGCAGCGGACCTTGAGTTTTAGAGCGTCACCCTGGTCCCTGCTCACCCGTCTTGCCCGGCCCACCGTCCCGGGCAGGGCGGGCTTTTTTCGTCCCGCGTCTGGTGATCGCGGATACCGACGATGCCCCCAGGGGCACGACAAGAACAAAGGTAATGCCATGCAGACAGATAAGAACAACCTGAGTCACGGGTTGAAGTCCCGACACGTGACCATGCTTTCCATCGCCGGTGTGATCGGCGCCGGCCTGTTCGTGGGTTCCGGCCGCGCCATCGCCGAAGCCGGCCCGGCCACCATCCTGGCCTACATCTTCGCCGGCGCGCTGGTGGTGCTGGTGATGCGCATGCTGGCCGAAATGGCCGTCGCCTCGCCGGACACCGGCTCCTTCTCCACCTACGCCGACCAGGCCATCGGCAAATGGGCGGGCTACACCATCGGCTGGCTGTACTGGTGGTTCTGGGTGCTGATCATCCCCATCGAAGCCAACATCGCCGCCACCATCATCAACACCTGGGTACCGCAACTGGATATCTGGGTGTTATCGCTGGCGATCACCCTTCTGCTCACCGCCACCAACCTGTTCAGCGTGAAGAACTACGGCGAGTTCGAGTTCTGGCTGGCCCTGGTGAAGGTCGCCGCCATCGTCGCTTTCATCATCCTCGGCGCCTGCGCCATCTTCGGCCTGCTGCCCGAATCGGGCGTCAGCGGCGTCTCGCGCCTGTGGGACACCGGCGGCTTCATGCCCAACGGCTTCGGCGCGGTGCTCAGCGCGATGCTGATCACCATGTTCTCCTTCCTCGGCGCCGAGGTGGTGACCATCGCCGCCGCTGAATCCGATGCTGCCGGCAAGCAGATCTCCAAGGCCACCAACTCGGTGATCTGGCGGATCACGCTGTTCTACATCCTGTCGATCTTCATCGTGATCGCGCTGGTGCCGTGGAACGATCCGCGCCTGGCCAGCGATGGCTCCTACGTCACCGTGCTGGAAACCCTGGGCGTGCCCCACGCCAAGGCCATCATCGACTTCGTCGTGCTGACCTCGGTGACCAGCTGCCTGAACTCCTCCCTCTACACCGCCTCGCGCATGCTCTATTCCCTGAGCCGCCGTGGCGACGCGCCGGCCTGCGCCCAGGTGACCACCAGCAGCGGCACCCCGATCTACGCCGTGCTGCTCTCCACCGGTGCCGCCTTCCTCACCGTGATCGCCAACTACATGGTGCCTTCCAAGGTGTTCGGCTTCCTCATGGCCAGTTCCGGCGCCATCGCCCTGTTGGTGTACCTGGTCATCGCCATCTCCCAACTGCGCATGCGCAAGCGCCTGCTGGCCGAAGGCAAGACCTTGAGCTACCGCATGTGGCTGTACCCCTGGCTGACCTGGGGCGTGATCCTCTTCATCAGCAGCGTGCTGGTGCTGATGCTGCTGCGCCCGGATCACCGCGTCGAAGTCGTCGCCACCATGCTTCTCGGCATCCTTGTGGTCTGCTCCGGCCTGCTCATCACCCGCCGCCGCGCGCGGGCAGAGCAGGGTGGGGCGGCGTTGCGCAGCGCGCAGGGCTGACGCCCCGGGAAACTTCGAGTTGAACGAAAAGACACGCCTTCGGGCGTGTCTTTTTGCTTGGGGCGGCTCTCACGCATGAACCGTAAGGGTTGCAGGAAATGTATCTACACTAACAACCTGGGCTGGATTCGGGACTGAGGGGGCTTCGAATCATCACGAGTCTCCGCCCAGATCAAAACAGACGGACCAAAGGCTAGCGGATAGGCGAGGTCCTGCAGATTTGACTTCAGCTGGCTTCACTTCGGATGCACACTGCATTCGGGTGGGCTGATTGCGCTGGTGCGGCGACCTGGAGCCGACCTCGGCGGTAACAAGCAGTTCAGGGCAGCGCCTGGTGCTACCGGGTGGCAAGCCTTGGGGCGAACAGCAATAACTACGAAAAGGATGTCGCAATGCCCGAGCCAGATGCCGAACCGAACCTGATCCTCATCATTGACGACAGCGCCGATACGATTCGTTTGCTGAGCGGCATGCTCAAGGACCAGGGGCAGATCCTGTTCGCCACCAGCGGAGAGATGGGCATTCAGCTGGCGCAGTCACGGCAGCCGGCGCTGATTCTGCTGGATGTGGAAATGACCGGCATGAACGGCTACGAGGTCTGTACCGCACTCAAGGCCGACGCAGCCACCAAGGAATGCGCCGTCATCATCATCACGGCGCACACCGGGATGGACAGCGAAATCCGGGCGCTGGAGGCCGGCGCCGTGGACTTCATCACCAAGCCGTTCAATCCACCTGTGGTGCGGGCACGGGTTCAGACCCACCTGCGTCTGCAGCAACACACGGCCATGATGCGCCAGCTCGCCAATCGCGACGGCTTGACCGGGTTGTACAACCGTCGCTGTTTCGATGAATCCTTGGCCCAGGAATTCGAACGGCACCGTCGGCAGCACTCGCCATTGGCGCTGGCACTGATCGATATCGACCATTTCAAGGCTTACAACGACCATTATGGCCACCCCCAGGGCGATGTCTGCCTGCAGCGGGTCGCCACCGCCATCGATACGGTCGCCCGTCGACCCGGGGAGCTGGTGGCGCGCTACGGTGGCGAAGAGTTCGTCATCATCCTGCCGCACAGCGATACCCATGGCGCCAGAAAGTACGGCGAGCGCCTCTGTGAGGTCGTACGGAATCTGCAACTCGCCCATCAGGCGTCCGAGACCGCTGACCAGGTCACCATCAGCGTTGGTGTGGCCTCCCTGGTGCCGAGTGTGGAGAGCACCACGCTGCAGTTGATCGCCCTGGCCGACCAGGCGCTCTACCAGGCCAAGGCCGCAGGCCGCAACCGCGCCATCGTAAGTACCCGGCCGTGACTTCAGGGCCGATCGGAAAGGACATTCCCCATGCAGCGTAGTGCTCTGCACCCGACAACCCTCGCACGCTGGCTGGGCGTCGTCCTCGCGCTTGCCGCCCTTTACTATGGGGCCGCCCGCCTGGGGCTGCTCCTGGCCTTCGCCAACACCAATGCTTCGCCGGTCTGGCCGCCCTCGGGCATTGCCTTCGCCGCACTGCTGCTGTTCGGTTATCGCGTGTGGCCAGCCATTGCCATTGGTGCCTTTGCCGCCAACTTTGCCGTGTTCGCCGCCAATCAGGTCGCGCCCGGCGGCACGGTGATTGTTGCGTCATTGACCATTGCCATCGGCAATACCCTTGAAGCCGTGCTCGGCCGTTATCTGTTGCGCACCTGGGTGAAGTCCGGACGCTTCCTGGCATCACCGCAAGCGGTCGCCCAGTTCGTGCTGGTCACCCTGCTGATGTGCACGGTCAGTGCTGGTATCGGCACCAGCAGCCTGATCCTCAGCGGCATCGCGCCAGCGCCCGCGGAGACCATCATCGCCACGACCTGGTGGCTGGGCGATGTCGCCGGCATCCTGATTCTGACGCCCTTGCTGCTCAGTTGGGGCGCCCGGTCGGGGGCATCCGGAGCGAGGCGATCGGCCCTCGAAATGGCGCTGTCGGCGATAGCGCTGACGTTGGTGCTGCTGGCCCTGTTCGGCAGGCGCTTTCCCAGCGATGCCAGCTACCACGCGCTGGTCTATCTGTTGTTGCCCGCCATCGCCTGGACCGCCTACCGCTACGGGGTACGCGGCGTCACGGCGGTCGTACTGCCGGTGACCGGCAGCGCCGTCTGGAGCACGACCCAGGGTTACGGGCCCTTTACCAGCGGCACACTGCATGAATCCCTGCTGACCCTGGAGATATTCATTGCGCTCACCAGCGTCACCGGCCTGGTGCTGGCGGCCGATCTCGCTGAACGGTCCAGGAGCGCCCATGCAACGGGACGCGCCGTGCCGTTTCGCCAGGTTCGCCCGTACTGGATGGCGCTGTCCGTCAGCCTCGGCCTGACCGTGCTGGCCTGGCATTTCATGGCGTCACAGGCCGACGCCAATGCCGCGGCGCGGTTCGCGCTGCTGGAAAACGATGTCAAACAGCGTATCGGTGAGCGCCTGAAAGCCTACGAACAAGTGTTGCGCAGCGGCCAGGGCCTGTTCAGCGCGTCCCAGTCGGTCGAGCGTGACGAATGGCGGCAATTCATCCTGACCCAGGATGTCGCGCAAACCTATCCGGGTATTCAGGGCATCGGTTACGCAGCGCAATTCGCGCCTGCCCACAAGGCGGCGCTGGAGCGTCGCGTGCGGGCCGAAGGCTTCCCCGATTTTCGGGTCTGGCCGCCCGGCGAGCGTGAGGAATACAGCACGATCCTGTTCCTCGAGCCGTTCAGCGGCCGGAACCTGCGGGCATTTGGTTACGACATGCTGACCGAATCGGTGCGGCGCGCCGCCATGACCCAGGCAAGGGATTCAGGCCGGGCCACCCTGTCCGGCAAGGTCAAGTTGGTGCAGGAGACGGATAACGATGTACAGGTAGGTGCGCTGCTGTATTTGCCGATCTATCGCAATGGCATGCCGATCGCGACGGTGGCTGAGCGCCGCCTGGCCCTGGAAGGCTATGTGTACAGCGCGCTGCGGATCAATGACTTCATGGCGGGCACGCTCGGTAGCCAGCCCGCTGAATATGCCTTGCAGATCTTCGATGGCAATGCGGAGGCCGAGACGGCCCAAATGTACTCCCGGGGCTCGCTGTCGGCGCAGCAGCAAGCCCAGTATCCCAATCCGCTCACCCGCCAATCGACCATCACCCTGGCGGATCACCAATGGACCCTCAAGCTCACGACGCTCCCGGCATTCGAGGCCTCGATCGACCGGCAGAAAGCGAATGTCGTCCTGGTCTGCGGTTCGCTCATCAGCCTGCTGCTGTTTTTCGTCGTGCGTAACCTGACCACCTTGCGTGAGGACGCGCGGGCCCTCGCCGAGAAACTGACCGTTGCGTTCACCGAGTCGGAGATCCGCTTCGGCACCCTGGTGGATGCCGCCAGTGAGTTCGCGATCATCGCCACTGATGTCACCGGCACCATCAAGACCTTCAATACCGGGGCGGAGCGGATGTTGGGCTACCACGCCGACGAGCTGGTCGACCAGCACGGGACGTCCCTGTTGCATCTCGGCGAGGAGGTGGAAGCACGTGGTAACGAGTTGAGCCAGGAACTGGGGCATCCGGTGACCGGTTTCGAGGTGTTCGTAGCCATGGCGCGCCAGGGGCGGGCCGAAACGCACGAGTGGACCTACGTGCGCAAGGATGGCTCGCAACTCCCCGTTCAGCTGACGGTCACTGCGGTGCGAGATTCGGCCGACACCATTGTCGGGTTCCTCGGCATTGGCAAGGACATCAGCCAGGAGCGGGAAGCGGCGCAGCAGCTGCGCAATGCCAAGGAGCGTGCGGAACTCGCCAGTCGCTCCAAGAGCGAATTCGTCGCCAGCATGAGCCACGAGATCCGCACACCGATGAGTGCTGTGCTGGGCATCGCCCAACTGCTGACCAACACGTCCCTGACCGCCGATCAACGCAAGTACGTGCAAATGCTACGGGGCGCCGGTGAGTCCTTGCTCGTCATACTCAATGACGTACTGGACTTCTCCAAGCTGGAGGCCGGGCAACTGACGATCAACCCCGCCCCGTTCCGCCTGGACGACGTGCTCAATTCACTGGCCACCGTCATGTCGGTCAATGCCGCGCACAAGGACCTGGAATTGGTGATCGGGGTCGAGCCCGACGTACCGCAAGCCTGGATCGGTGATGCCCAGCGCTTGCAGCAGGTGCTGGTCAATCTGGTGGGGAACGCCATCAAGTTCACCGAGCGTGGCGAGGTTGCCGTGCTGGTGCAGCGGGTGGCGGGCGATGCGGGAACCGTCACGCTGTGCTTCCGGGTGCGTGATACCGGCATCGGTATGAGCGCCGAACAAATGGAGCGCCTGTTCGCGCCATTCGCGCAGGCCGACAGCACCATCGCCCGTCGTTTTGGCGGGACGGGGCTGGGTCTGGCGATCTCGAAGCGCCTGGTGACCCTCATGGACGGCACCATCGGCGTAGACAGCACGGTTGGCAGAGGCAGTGAATTCCGCGTTGTGCTTCCGCTTCTGCTGCAATCGAGCCTGGCCCACGAAGACAGTGCGCAACGATCGCGAATCAGCTTGGGCGATCTGCGCATTCTGGTCGTCGATGACAACCCGACCAACCGCGAGTACCTGTGCAAGATGATCGCCGGCTGGCACTGGCAGGTCGAAGGGGTGGCGTCGGGTGAGCAGGCCGTGGAACGGGTGCGCAGGCTGCAACTGCGCAACGAGTTCTACGATGTGGTCATAGCCGATTGGCAGATGCCCGGGATGGATGGCCTCAGTACCCTGCAGGCGATCCGGGCGCTGCTCCCGATGCGCGCGTTACCCACTGTCGTCATGGTCAGCGCTTTCGCGCAGGGCCAACTGATCCAGTCACCCGCGGCGAGCATAGCCGATGCGGTCTTGATCAAACCGGTCACCAGCTCCAACCTGTTCGACACCCTGCTTGAAGCACTGGCCACACGGACAGAGCTGCAGATCGGCGACCTCCCCGAGAGCGGCAGCACGGGCTCCGCCAAACCCTTGCAGGGTGTGCACCTGCTCCTGGTCGAAGACAATGCGCTGAATCAGGCGGTAGCCAGAGGCATGCTGGAGCACGCCGGTGCGACAGTGGAAGTCGCCGACAATGGCCAGCAGGCGGTCGACAGGTTGCGCGCCGATTCGCAACGCTACCAGATGGTGCTCATGGACGTGCATATGCCGGTGCTGGATGGTTTCGCCGCGACCCGTGTGATCCGCGATGAATTGCACCTGCGGCTGCCCATCCTGGCCATCTCCGCGGGCGTGCTGGATTACGAACGTGATCAGTGCGTAACAGCGGGCATGGATGGCTTTATCGCCAAACCCATCAACGTCGAGCAGATGCTGGCTGCCATCGTTCGACATCTGCCCACTGATATCCCCATGGCCAGATCGCTCCCCGCAGTCCCCGCGCCAGTGTCCTCGGGGCTTGCGGTCGACGAACTGGCGGCCTTTGACGTCGCTCCGTTAATGGCCCTCAGCAAGAACGACCAGGCCTATCTCGGTACCCTCATGGCATTGGTCAGGGAGTTCGTAGCCGATGGGCACGCTCCCATCACCGAGGCTCAACGTGCCTGGGAGGAGGGGCGACAGCGTGACTCGGCGACCCGGCTTCACACGCTACGGGGCTCGCTCGGCTCACTGGGTGCACGGCGCTTCGCCGCAACCGCGCTGCAACTGGAAACGGCGATTCATGCCGGCAATCGCACAGAGGCCGAGAAGCTGTTCGCTGTGATCGCCGAGGACCTGGACGCAACGCTGACGGCTGCGAAAGCGTGGCTCGCCAGCCAAGAACTGTCCGAGGCGCATGAAGACGCCCCTGCAGACTGCAATCCCGCCCAGATCTCGCAGCTCTACGAGCTGCTGCACCAACAGGATTTCGAGGCCTGCTTACTCTACGGCCGCATGCGATCGTCATTGCTTGCCCAGTTGGGTGGCGAGAAGCTGGCTGAACTGGACCTTGCCATGGATCGCCTGGACTTCCACGCGGCCATCGGCGTTCTTCAGCCGCTGTTGGCAGCACAGCCGGACTCCTGTCGCGCTTGAAATAGGCGGTAGCGGCCACTGTCGAGAGGCCGCTACCGGCCCGGGCTGTTTGAAGGCGTCGGCCTCGCACTTCGCCGCGCCGACTGGATCACGTTCATGATCGCATTCCGCTCTTTCCCGCGATGCCAACCATGTTCGCTGATCAGGCTACGGTTTGACTTTCCGTAGCCAGGCGCAAGCCCATCGCCACCAGCACACCACCGCATGTCCGATTCAGCCAAACCTGAACTGCCGGGCGTGATTGGATTTTTCCGGATAACGTCCCCGCAAAATATCCAATCGGCATCTTCACCACGAAGGTCAGCAGCGCGAAGGTAGCCCCCAATGCTAATAAGGCCTCGGTCGGATGTGCGTTATCCACCTTCACGAACTGTGGCAGGTAAGCGAAGTAGAAGATCGCAATCTTGGGGTTGCTGAGATTGGATAAAGCGCCCTTCAAGAAGAGCGAGGGCAGATTTCCCTTCGCCTTGGTCGAGCTGCCAAGGTCAATTGGCGGTGCCCGAAATGCCTTGATGCCCAAATACAGCATGTAGGCTGCACCGGCATATTTCATGATGCTGAATGCCAGCTCAGACGCCTGCAACAAGGCGCCGAGGCCCAGGCCCGCCAGAACCGTATGCCCCAGCAAACCAGTAGCGACGCCAGCAGCGGTAATCACGCCCGCACTGGAGCCACGGGCAATTGAGTGGGAAAGCACCAGGACCATGTCCTGGCCGGGTGAAAGGATGATCAGCATTGAGGTCGCGACGAATACGACTATCGATGAATCCAGCATTTTCAGGGGCTCCGGCTGTATCTGGCACCCCGTCAACGTACCGCGCGACGAGCATTTCGAGTTTGCCGAAAAGCCGGTTCTGTGTGGCTGAAAGCCGCTATTGCTACTGCTTGAAGCGCAGCTTCCTGGGCGGATAACCAAAGTGGCTGGCGAAGCGACGGCTGAAGGCGGATAGGTCCTGGTAGCCCAGCTGGCTGGCAATCAGGCTGACCGGATAGTCGGTGTGAACCAGCAAAGCCCTTGCCTTGTTCATGCGCAGTGTCAGCAAGTATTCGCCAGTGGTCTTGCCGGTCTCCTTCTTGAACAGCGCTTTCAGTTGACTGACGCTGAGGAAGGCTACAGAAGCCAGTTCGGCTAGCGACGGAGATACGCTGAGATCCTTTTCCAGCGTTTCCACGACCCTTGCAATTCGGGGATCCATCGTCGGCAGGAAGGTCTGCTCGCTCATGAGCTGCACAAACCATTCGCCCATGCTCTGCTCCAGAGCGGGGCTTACACACTGTTCAAGTTGTTTCTGGGCAAAGAAACAAAATGCCTGCATCGATTCAGACACCCTGACAAAGGAATCCTGCAAGGACTGCATGCTGGATGGCAGCTCATCCAGGTCGGCAACAAGGAAACAGGAGCCTTTGCCAGGAGCGAAACGGTGCTCGTCTCCTGCGAGCGTGATAATGCACTGCCCGGGTGCGGCTCGTCCCGCGTGTCGGCCGGTATGAATATCGACGGTTCCCACCAGAGGTAGAACCAGTTGGTGGTGGTCATGCGAGTGGGTATGAGAAGCAAACGTATAAGACCGAATCGAAAGTCTGGCCGCCATGATGGTCGCTACCGTCCATTGAGCCCTGCCTTATACATAGCCCAGGAAAACCAAAGCAATTTGCTGGCGAAGAACCTGGCCTCTCGCTGGTTCTGTCGGCCTGATCCTGCCCACAAGTGTTGAGTGAGGCGTTCCAGAGGCGAACCAGGCCGGCAGCCAATGAATGCTGCTCACCATTGCGGGATAGGCTCACCGAGCCTTGCGATAGTGATCCCTGATGAATACCGGAAGATCGTTTGACGGTGGCGTAAAGGGAACCTGATACATCATGTCGCCGACGAATCCGCGGTGATAGGTGGCGTGATTGACCAGATGCAACACGATTTCTTCCTGTGTCATGACGCCCTTACCCCCTCCGACAAACTCGAAATGGACGACTTTGGACAGGTCCTCGACCGACCAGGAGTCGACGAGTTCGATGTACCAGTGATCCATTGCCCGAACCGCGTTCCAGAGATCGCCCAACGGAGACGGATGTTCGGTGTTGCGGGACGTGTAGTGATGCTTCTTGCCTTGCAGATGGTGTCTAAAGATGTCGTCCACCACGTAAACATGGTTCAGTGTATGAACCATGTTTCCAAAGCGTGTCGGCCTGGGGCGAAGCGCCTCGCCATCCGGCAGGTCCATTACGCTTTTGAACGTCAGCTCATTCGCCCAGGCTTTGTAGCGCACCAACATTTTCAAAGTGTCCGTGGCGGATGCAGACAGAACAGCGTGGGATGCAGGTTGGTTTTCCGGAGCCGAAGACATGCTTGCAAGTCCTTGTTTGAACACAATTGATGAATGGATGACCTTCTTCAAAACACTCTTCAGTGTTTGCGCGGACCGCCCCTGTCATCCATGCGGCATGCACCCTGCCTGACACTCGGGGAGCGCCTGAAGTCGGCCGTTAACCTGTGTGTGCGTTTTGCCGCCGATCCAGAACTGGCCGGCGTTATCGCGAGCCACATGGATGCGCCCTTTGCGACCGAGGCGAGTGCCTTGGGCGGCGATATAGGCCTCCTCAGCCACGCCCGCGGCGAACAACCACTGCGCCAGTGAGGCGTTAAGGCTTCCCGTGACAGGGTCTTCCACAGTAGCGCCCAGGTGATCGCTGAAAAAGGCACGAACTTCGAATGCAGCATCACCACGGGAATGAGGCCCCACCACGCCGATGTCGATTCTGCGAGGCCAGCTTCGTTGCGGATTCAGGGAAAGCACTATCTCTGCCGAAGCCAACCTGATTCCCAACCATCCGGGACCGTTGTCGATCCAGGCGGCATCGACGACCTCGTGCGTCCCGATCCCCAGAAACTGAACCGCCTCGGTCAATTCTTCCTTCGAGGGAGGGCCGGAACGGATCAGCGGCGGAGCGCCAAAGGACAGCAGTCCTTGATCACGACGAATCGTAACGAGTCCAGCGCCGCACTCCTGGATAATTTCCGCCTCTTTCATCGGCGCCCGCCCAGTCGAAAGCCAGGCATGGCAACTACCCAATGTCGGGTGCCCGGCAAAAGGCATTTCTCTTTCCAGTGTGAAAATCCTCACCCTGTAGTCTGCCTCCGGATGCGTGGGCGATAGCAGAAAGGCTGTCTCCGACAGGTTGAACCAGCGCGTCAGGCGCTGCATTTCATCGGTCTCCAGCGCGTCGGCACCCATGACTACCGCCAGCGGGTTGCCGGAAAGAGGTTCGGCGCCGAAAACGTCGATCATCTGAATCACACAATTCACAACACCACTCCTTAGGTTCGTGACGACACGGGCAAGTCCGATCAGCCTTGATGAGGGGACGAGATCAACCGCTTCGACTATCGGTTTCGGCACGCCGGGGCATCAGTCTGGCGATACCAGAAGCTTCAACCCCGCAATGGCAAACAGCGCAGAGAAAAGCCCTTGAATCCAGCGTCGAAGCCTGGTGTAGCAAGCCGTCATCCGGGCGGTCGAAAAGATGATGGCGTAGCCACCGAATATGACGACCCCGAGCAAAGCGCAGCCGCCCAGGATCGCCGGCAAGGTGCCGTTGGGGGCGTCCTCCCGGAGTCCCAGCGACATGATCGCCATCCAGGACATGATCGCCTTGGGGTTCCCGATGTGCATGAGGACGCCTTGGCGGTATAGCGGCAGATAGCGCGGCGTCGTCCCTCCGGCATCCACGCTGGTGAACGCCGAGGCCGGCGCCATGGCGGACCTGCCAGCACGCATCGCCAGATAGAGCAGATAGATACCGCCCATCACCTTGATGACGAAAAGCGCCTTGGCGTAGGTGGCCAGCAAGGTGGAGAGTCCGGTCGCCGCCAGCACCGCCCAAAAGAGCGAACCTGTCATGACACCGGACGCCAGGATGAGGGCGGCTGTGCGCCCATCACGCATTGCCGCCCCCATGATCGCCATGTTGCTCGGCCCCGGACTGGCAGCGGCCAGGAAATAAGTGCCAAAGGCGAGCGCGAGCGGACTGCCGATCATTGAGACATCCTCGAGCGCGTATCCCGAAACATATGCAATGGTTTCGGCGATCCAATCCGCTCCATGGTGTGGGATTTCTTCATCATTCCTGGAGGTCGCCGCGATAGACGATGTGAACCTTGTTCCCATCGGGGTCGCGCAGGTACGCGCCGAAATAGCCATCGCCATAGTGAGGACGCGGTCCAGGTGTTCCTTCGTCCGTCCCGCCACTCGCAAGGCCTGCAGCGTAGGCAGCTTCCACAGCCTGTTCCGAGGCGGCCAGGAAGGCGACCATGCTGCCGTTGCCAATCGTCGATGGCTCGCCATTGCGGGGGATGTAGACATAGAAGCGTGGCAGCGGTGCTGTAGCTGTCACCCAACACAGCGCCGCAGGCCCGCCATCCGGCACGACTGCGCGGCGTTTCAGGCCGAGCGGAGCGAGGGTGGCATCATAGAAATGGCCAGCGCGCTCAAGATCCTGCGCGCCAACAGTCACATGGCTGAACATCCGACCCTCCATTGCCCCGTCATCGCTGTGAGGCTGTTCGAGAAACAGTTGAATTTCGCAAACAACCCTAATGCACGTTACACTTTTGATCTATTTAAATAGTGTCACGCGACACTATTAATCAATCTGGACGGAAACCATGCTTCTCCAATCGCCCTGGATGCCGCGCCTTGCGGAGATCGAAGCGAGCGTCGCCGAGCGGCTGGTACTCGCTCTGGCCGACGACATCATCGAGGGACGACTGAAGGGGGGCGACCGCCTACCTGCCCATCGAGATCTCGCATGGCAACTGGGAATCGGCCTGGGGTCGGTGACAAAAGCCTATGCAACCCTCGAGCGGCGGGGGCTGGTGCGCAGCGTCAAGGGCAGGGGAACATTCGTGGCGATCTGTCAGGCGCATGAGGATCGGGAGATCGATCTCTCGTCCAATGTGCCGCCGGCGATGCTTACCGCCCGTCTGCTGGCGCGGACCCTGGCTGGGGTCGCGCGGAAGATCGACGCAGATCATCTCAATCTCTACTCGCCGCCCGTTGGGCATCTGGAGCATCGACGTCTGTTAGCCCGTTGGCTTGAAACGCTCGGTGTAATGGTCGATCCGTCGAATCTGGCGCTCACGAGCAACGCCCGCCAGGCCATTTCACTGGCGTTCGATCTGGCCTGTGGCCCTCACGGGGTGATCCTGACTGAAAGAGTCACCTATCCCGGCGCGATTGCCCTGGCCCGGCGCAAGGGGTATCGGATGCAAGGCGTCGAGATCGACGCAGAGGGGATGGTGCCGGAGGCGCTCGCTGATGCACTCGGTGGCGTCGCATCTACCGCCAGCAGAGCGGTCTATCTCACACCGACGCTGCATAACCCGACCACGGCAACGATGGGCATGGCACGAAGGCAGGCTATCGTCGATGTATGCCGGCGGTCGGATGCCTGGATCATCGAGGACGGCGTCTACGCACTGGGACCGCCACTTGCGCCGGCACTCGCGACCTTGGCTCCCGAGAGAGTGTTCCACGTCAATGGGCTGTCCAAGTCCCTCGGTCCCGGATTGAGGATCGGCATGCTCACGCTGCCGGCGGGAATGACTGCCGCGGCGCAAGAAGTCTTGCAAGACGTCCCCATGGCGCCGGCGCCATTGTCCTGTGCCGTGGTGGAGGACTGGCTATCCAGTGGCGTCATCGCATCCATCCCGCAGGACTTGCGCCATGAAGCGCGCCGCAGATCGAGCCTGGCCACTTCGCTCCTCGGCGCGGTCGAACTCGTTTCGCATCCGGATGCCTATCACGTCTGGCTACCGATGCCGCGCGATGCTGCCGATCGCTTCGCGACAGCGGCCGCCTCGGTTGGCATCAGAGTGACGCCCCCCGAATCGGTCCTGGTCGACCGTAGTGACCAGGCGGCCGGAATTCGCCTTTGTCTCGGCGGCCCGCCCTTCGAAGACTTGACGGAAGGACTGACGCTCCTGGCAAGGCTTGTGAGGAACAATACGGTCTCGGTTGCATGAGGTCTGGCGAGACCGCGAACAGGCACCTTCTTGTCGAGTAGCGATATGATCGGCAGCACAACGGATGTGGAGCAAACTCCAGGGAGGAGCAGTTCATGGTTCACGAGTACAACCTGGCGCTGATCATCGCAGCAGCGCTTGATGCACTTGCTGCTGCGTTGCATATCGGCGTCGTGATGGGCGGGCCGCACTGGTATCGGTTTTTCGGTGCTGGCGAGCGTTTCGCCCGCGCCGCCGAGGCTGGAAGGATGTACCCGGCGGCGATCACCATCGTGATAGCGTTGGTCCTGTTTGCCTGGGCTATCTACGCCCTCTCCGGCGCAGCGTTGCTTGGCCCGCTACCGTTCCTGCGTCCCGTCCTGGTCTCGATCTCACTGGTGTACCTGTTGCGGGGCATTGCCGGCCCATTCTTGCTGGCCGGCACCGGACGAAGTCAGCGATTCATCATCATCAGCTCGGCAATCTGCCTGGTATTCGCATTCGCCCACTTGCTGGGGCTGGCTCAGATGTGGGACCGACTGGCGTAGGCATCGCCCTGACGCAGGCTCGCGCTGAACCTGAGCCCGAAGGCTCTGTGAAATGCAGTGCGGTGGCGGACAGCTACTTCGTCAGCCCATGTAGCTAGCAGGCTGGCCGCCACAAAACCGCCTTTTTCAACAGAATCGGCCGATTTCTGCCGGTCGTAACCGGCAGAAATCGTGGTTCGCGATCGTTCATTGACCGGTCCACCTGCGGAACAGGACGCTGGCATTTACACCTCCGAAGCCAAAACCGTTGGAAAGCGCATAGTCGGTTTCAAGCGAGAGGGGGCCGTTGGTCACGATGTTCAGCCAGTCCGCAGCGGGGTCGGCACTGAGCAGGTTGAGCGTAGCCGGAGCGACCTTATCTCGCAGGGCGAGCACGGTGAAGATCGCCTCGATTCCACCTGCTGCGCCCAGCAGGTGTCCCGTTGAAGACTTGGTCGCACTGATCGCCGGTGATGGCCCGCCCTCGAAGACGGCTTTGATGGCTGCTAGCTCGCCCTTGTCGCCCACGGGAGTCGATGTGGCGTGGGCGTTCAGGTGGCCGACCTGCCCTGGCGCGACGCCTCCCTGTTGCAATGCCTGCCGCATCGACCTTTGTGCGCCGTCGCCATCTTCCGGCCCCGAGGTGATGTGGTAGGCGTCGGCACTGGTGCCGTAACCTACCAGTTCGGCTATTGGCTTGGCTCCGCGTGCCAGCGCATGTTCGAGCTCCTCGATTACCAGCAGACCGGCGCCTTCGCTCATTACGAAGCCGTCTCGTGCTCCGTCGAACGGACGGGATGCGCATTCCGGTTTGTCGTTGAATGTGCTGGCCAAGGCACGAGCGGCAGCGAATCCGGCCAGGCTGACCCGGTGGATCGCGGCTTCGGCGCCGCCGCAGAGCGCTACGTCCACTTCACCTGCCCTGATCATGCGAGCTGCATCGCCAATCGCCTGTACGCCTGCAGCGCAAGCCGTCACCGGTGTTCCAAGCGGCCCTTTCAAGCGATGGTGAATAGAGACCTGACCGGCAGCCAGATTGGACAGGAACGAAGGGATCGTGAACGGCGAGAGACGACGGGGTCCCTTGCTGTCGGTGGTACGCACGGCGTCAGCAATTGCTGGGAAGCCGCCAATTCCGGAAGCGATGATGGTGGCAGTGCGCTCTTGTTCGCGCATCGATTCCGGCGCCCACTTCGCTTGCGCCAGTGCTTCTTCCGCAGCCGCCAGCGCAAACAGGATGAAACGATCAACCTTGCGTTGTTCTTTCTGGGGAAGCACACGGTCGGCGTCGAACCCGCCAGCAGCGTCCTCCTCGATGCCAGGCACTTGGCCGCCGATTCGCACTGCCAAGTCGCCTATCAGCGCCTCCGGAAGCTGACGAATCCCCGATCTTCCTGCCAACAAGCGTTGCCAGACGAGCTCGACGCCACAGCCAAGCGGTGTGACCGCTCCCATTCCGGTAACGACAATACGCTTTCGCATGAGGGTTTCGCTCCTTTCGCTGTTTGGTAGTATCTGGATGAAGGAGGCTACTATCATAATGATAGTGACGTACAGCCTAAAATTTCTCCCTATACGAGCGGTGAGCAATCTCGATGCAGCGCAAGACTCTTCTGGATTCTGAATGCCCCATCGCGCTCAGCTTGGAGCGCGTTGGCGAGTGGTGGAGCCTGCTGATCATGCGCGATGCCCTGCAGGGCTTGAGTCGGTTCGACGACTTTTCCAGGAGCCTGGACATTTCGCCGAACATGCTCACCCGCAGGCTCAACGCGCTGGTGGACGCGGGGTTACTGGAGCGGCGCGCTTACAGCGTCAAACCGTTGCGGCACGAGTACGTTCCGACAGAGCGAGGTCGTGACCTCAAGGGTGTTCTCTTCGCGCTGATCGCGTGGGGAAACAGGCATTTCTCCCAGGACGAGGTGAGTGTCCAAGTTGTGGACAGGGCGACAGGTCGGACGCTACAGCCCATGATGGTCGATGTCGTCGAGAGCCGAGTGGTGCCGTGGGATGAGTGCGAACTGGTGCATGGGCCAGGCGCCAGTCAGGGCATGCGGGAACGGCTGGGGCGCATGAAGAAGGTTCAGGATTGAGTGGTGGCGCGTGAGCTGGCTCCGGCGCCCTTAACGAATAGCCTTGCCGAGTAAACATCCACGCTCGTAGAACGTGGACTTGCGGTAGCCCCCTGGAAGGGGACGAATCCTTCCCCGTGCATAAGGCCGCCCGTTTCGCCTGGTCTGGATCGGCTTCACCCTGCTAGCCCGGGAATTCGAAATGACGAGGCTCCTGAAATGGAGAACCTCGATCAGTCCGACAAAAACACAACCCTTACATCGCCCCAACCAAGCGCCTGGCTCAGGTCGGTGGGGGCATCCACACGGCCGAGGCGGGTATACGCGTACGGTGAGTCGAACGTCAGGTAGAAGACGACCACTGTGTCCGAGCCGTACAGCATGAGATCGCCATTGCGGATCGTTCCCGGGCGGCTCGCGTCCGTGGGCAATGGTTGCGCCAGGTCGGCGTGCTTTTCATTGCCGTTGAGCTCGGCCATGTCCAGCGTGAGTGGCAGCCGCGCGGCAAAGGCGCGGGCGGTTTCGTTGTCGGCCAGGGTGATGGCGAAGCGACGTTCGCCGACAGTCATCCACATGCGTGACGCCTCCGGTCTCCTGGACGCCAATACGGCATCCGCGGTAGTTGCAGCGGGTGAGCCCTGCGCCGGTAGTTGGCCGGCTTCGCAGCCATCCAGCATGAGCAGGCCGAGCAACAGGCACGTTACATGACTGCGCCTGTCTCGGCGGTGGCGGGGGCCCGGTCTGAAGCGATGGTGGCCTCCACGAGGGACATTCATGCCGGTCATGTTCATGGCGTTCTACTCGTTCTGCGCGACTCAGGCGTGCCTCGCAACTGACCCACGCGCGGTGACGAAGGTCAGCAGGGCTGCAAGCAGCAGCAGGGTTGCGCTCGCGACGAAGGTGCTGCGGTAACCGCTGCTGTCGAACAGCAAACCGCCCACCGTGGAGCCCAGTGCGATGGCCAGCTGGATCACGGCCACCATCAGTCCACCTCCGGCCTCGGCGTCCCTGGGCAGGGCTTGGGCGATCCAGCTCCACCAGCCCACCGGGGCTGCGGTGGCCAACAATCCCCAGAGGCCCAGTAGCGCCGCGACGGCAGCGGCCCAGCTGCCAAAGGGAATCAGCGCCACGGCGATCACCGCCATGAGCATCGGGATGATGCCCAATGTCCCGTACAGGCTGCGCCTGAGGAACGCGCCGATGATCAGGGTGCCAGCAAAGCCGGCCAGGCCGATCGCGAGGAGGATGAGTGACAGTGTGGAGATGTCGACCTGCGTCACGGTTTCGAGGAACGGTCGTACGTAGGTGAACAGGGCGAACTGGCCCATGAAGAAGATCCCGCAGCCGGCCATGCCCAGCGCCACGGATCGATCCTTGAACAGCTTGAAGACATTGCCGGAAGCCGGCGTGCGCACCTGTGCTTTCATGGCTGGCAGGCTGGCCCACTGCCAGACCAGGGCTGCCGCCGCCACCGGCACCAGGCAGAGAAAGGCGCCGCGCCAACCGATGACCGAGCCCAGGTAACTGCCTAGCGGCGCGGCAACTACGGTGGCCAGGGCGTTGCCGCCGTTGAAGATGGCCAGGGCCCGGGGCACGCGATCAGCCGGGACCAGCCGCATCGCCGTCGCCGCCGACATCGACCAGAAGCCACCGATGACCACGCCGATGAGCGCACGGCCCACCATGTACGTCGGATAGTTCGGCGCCAGCGCGACGACAGTGCCGGAGACCGCCATCAGCGCGGTCAGGGCCAGCAGCAGGGTCTTGCGGTCCATGCTGCCGGCGAGCCGCGCAATCGACAGGCTGGTCAGTACCGCCAATGCGCCGGAGATCGCGATGCCTTGTCCGGCAACGCCTTCGTCGACCTGGAGATCGGCCGCCAGCGGCGTCAGCAGGCTGACGGGCATGAACTCCGAGGCGATCAGCGCGAAGACGCACAGGGTCATCGCAAGCACGCCACCCCAATGGGCGGGCTGCGCATTTGCCTGGGGGATGGAAACGATGCCCGCCGGGGAGTCACTTGCCTGGATTTTCATGAAGCGCTTCGCTGTGCTCGGGTTACTACAGGTTGTCCTGGAAGAATCGGGTCAACGTGTCGAAGGGAATGAGGTTCACCCGGTCGTACAGGTCGACGTGTCCGGCGTTGGGCACGATATGAAGTTCCTTGGGTTCGCCGGCCAGTCGAAAAGCCTCTTCGCTGAATTCCCTCGAGTGCGCGTTCTCACCGGCGATGAACAGCATCGGCCTTGGGGAAATGCTCTCGATGTCTTCGAACGGGTAGAAGTTCATGAACTTGATGTTGCTGGTCAGCGTCGGGTGAGTGGTCAGCTCCGGTGAAGAGCCGGCCGGGGTGAACTCACCCCGCGCAGTGCGGTAGAAGTCGTAGAACTCTCGCTGGATGGGATGGGTATCGGCGGTCAGTTCATGCACGGTGCCGCTGGTGTACTGGCGCTTGCCGCCGGTGAATTCCACATAGCGCTGTTCCGCTGCGGCTGCGATTGCCTGTTTGCGCTGTTCCAGCGTCTGCGAATGCTTGAGCCCATTGCGGTTGGCGGCGCCCATGTCGTACATGCTGACGGTCGCGATCGCCTTCATGCGCGGGTCGATCTTGGCCGCGCTGATGGCGAAGCTGCCACTGCCGCAGATGCCGAGTACGCCGATGCGCAGTCGATCGATGAAAGGCTGGGTGCCGAGATAGTCCACGGCGGCACTGAAGTCTTCGGCATACATATCCGGCAGCACGGCATTTCGCGGCCGGCCCTCGCTCTCGCCCCAGAACGACAGGTCCAGCGCCAGGGTCACGAAACCCTGCTCCGCCAGCTTCTGGGCATACAGGTTCGAGCTCTGTTCCTTCACTGCGCCCATGGGGTGCCCGACGATGATCGCCGGGCTTCTTGCCGTCCTGTCCAGGCCGCTGGGAACGAAGAGATTCCCCACGACCTTCATCTGATACTGGTTCATGAAAGTGACCTTGTGCAGGGTCACCTTGTCGCTCTTGTAGAAGTTGTCCGCACCGTTGGACATGTCGGCTCCCATGGCGGCGAACGAACTGAGCAAAAGCCCAAGCAATACGAGGAATCTTTTCATCGGATCGTCCTGTTCGGGTGAATGGCCTGTCTCGGAGGCGTCAGCGGATGGCTCTGCAGCAAGGCGAGACAGGTTGGGGAGGCGTTATTGTTGCCAAGCGACGGGATTTTGATTAGCTAATGAATGCTTAATGCGGTTATAAATTTGGCTAATTAATTTCCCGCCAGGTACGTCGCCATGCCCAGGCACAACTTCAACGAACTGATGGCCTTCGTGACGGTGGCGCGCGAAGGCAGCTTCACCCGAGCTGCATCTCAACTGGGCGTCACTCAGTCAGCCATCAGCCAGGTGGTATCGGCGCTGGAGGCGCGCCTGGAAATTCGCTTGCTCACCCGCACCACGCGCAGCGTTGCGCTGACGGCTGCGGGTGAACGCCTGCTGCAAGCGATCGGCCATCGCTTCGACGAAATCGAGGCCGAACTGGATGCGTTGACCGAACTGCGCGACAAGCCGGCCGGTACGGTACGCATCACCTGCGGCGACCACATCGTCAAATCGACCCTGCTGCCGAAGCTGATGCCGTTGCTCAAGGCCTACCCCGACATCCGGCTGGAGTTCGACATCAACTACGGCTTCCGCGATATCGTGGCCGATCGCTTCGATGCCGGCGTGCGTTTTGGCGAAACCCTGGACCAGGACATGATCGCCATCCCCATCGGCCCGCACGTGCGCATGGCGGCCGTCGCCGCCCCGGACTATTTCGCCGAAAACCCCATCCCCGGGAATCCGCGCGATCTGGTGAAGCATCGCTGCATCGACATCCGCTTCCCGACCCATGGCGGCATGGATGCCTGGGAGTTCGAGCGCCGAGGCAAGAAGCTCAAGGTGCGGGTCGATGGCCGGGTGGTGTTCAACACCACACCCCATATCGTGGATGCCGCCCTCGGCGGAATGGGCATTGCCTACCTGCCGGAGGACGAGTTCTCCCCGTACATCGCTGAAGGGCGCCTGATCCGAGTGCTGGAGGACTGGTGCCCCCACTTCTCGGGATATCACCTGTACTACCCAAGTCGAAGGCAACCGTCGCCGGCTTTTTCCCTGGTGGTCGATGCGCTGCGGGTGAATTGACGGAGGAGGGGATGTTCGGCACGAGCGGACGGTGCCGCGTTTACCAAATGCATGCCTAGGGCAAGTTGTGCCGTCCCACTCTTTCCCGAGCCGTTCGCCCCAGCGAGCTGCTGTCTGGCCAGCAACAGTTGTCGGGCAATGGTTGTTGGTCACGCAGCACGCTCGGCTCCACGGAATGCCTGCAAGCCGCGGGTGACGGGTACTCGGGCGGTGGCACAAAGACTGCAATTCCCAGATGAAACGCAAGAAGCGCTGCGCAGGGCAGGGCTGTTGGACTCTCGGGAAATCAAGTGCACGCAGTCGATTACACAGTGCGAAAACAAGATGAAGCGGCAAGCGGGGAGACATTGCCCCGTTCGCTTGCGGAAGGACCCACGGCGGGTGTCCAGGCGTCCGAAATCGCCGTGGAACTGCGGGGCATTACCAAGGTGTATGAGAACGTCCGCAAGGGCACGCCGTGCAGCGCGGTGGAGCGGGTGAACCTGGCTGTTCGGCGCGGCGAGGTCCTTTGCCTCATGGGCACGTCCGGCAGCGGCAAGTCCACGCTCCTGCGCCACATCAACCGCCTGATAGAGCCCAGCAGCGGCGAAGTACTGATCGACGGCAAGGCCATCAGCGAGCTGTCCGCCCCGGCGTTGCGCGAGCTGCGCTCGCGGCGCATCGGCATGGTGTTCCAGAACTTCGGCTTGCTTCCCCATCGTTGCGTGCGCGACAACGTCGCCTTGCCGCTGGAACTGAGGGGGGAAGCGGAGGCTTCCCGGCATGCGGCGGCCGAGCTCCAGCTGCAGGCAGTGGGTCTGGGCGAGTGGGGCGACCACTTCCCCCATGAATTGTCCGGCGGCATGCAGCAGCGGGTCGGGCTGGCCAGGGCCCTGGTGACCGAGCCGGACATCCTGCTGATGGATGAGCCGTTCAGCGCGCTGGACCCGACGATCCGCCGCGATTTGCAGGCGCATTTCCTCCGGCTTGTCCGTGAGCGCGGCATCACCACCGTGCTGGTGACCCATGATCCCTCCGAGGCGCTGCGCCTGGGGGATCGCATCGCAGTGCTGCGCGGTGGCAGGCTTGTCCAGGTCGGTTCGCCCCGAGAGCTGCTGGAGCAGCCGGCTGATGCCGGCGTCGCCGACTTCTTCAGCGACAGCCCACGGCCGGAGCCGGCCCTCGCGAAGCCGGTGCAGCCAGTGTGCATTGCGGCGGATTCCACCGCTGTGCAGGCACCCTGGACGACCTGGGTGACCCGCCTCCTGCTCGGACCGGCGGCCCTCGCCGCTGCCGGCCGGAGCGGCCTGTTCTGGCTGGCGTCATTGTTCGAACTGGCGGCGCTCGCCCTCTTGGGCAACGGATTGCAGGCAAGCGGCAGCCTGGCGCTGCTGGCCGGCATTTTCCTGTTCGTCGCCAGCCGTGCCGGTGGTGCCTGGCGGTTGCGTCGGACCGGCAAAGCACCTTTCCATTCCTGGGCGTTGCCATTGGCATTGCTGTTTGCCACCCAGGCACTGACCCTGTGGCGCGCCCTCATTCCGGACCCGGTGGGCCCCTTGCTGCAGTTCCCCTCCGACAGGGAAAGCATGCTGGCGGTCGCAGGGGCCATCGACCGGCTGATCGCCTGGTCCCAGGCGAGCTTCGAGACCGCCTTCGTCGGCGTCATCGTCGTGGTGCGGAGCGTCATCGAAGGGATAGAAGGGGCGCTCGGCTGGCTGCCTTGGCCGGTACCGGCGCTGGCCTTGGCTTATGTGGCCTGGCGTTCGGCTGGGCTGGCGCTGTCCCTGGTCAGCGCCCTGGCCCTGGCCTACGTCGGGCTGTTCGGTTTCTGGGATCGCACGGTGTCGACGGTCGCCTTGGTGGGTTCATCGGTATTGCTGTCACTGCTGATCGGCATCCCGACGGGCATCCTGCTGGCCAAGCGGGCGCTGGCCCGGCGCATGGTGACCCCGCTGCTGGACGTCATGCAGACGCTGCCGACCTTCGTCTACCTGATTCCGGCGGTAGCGTTCTTTTCCGTGGGCAAGACCCCGGCCGTGATCGCCACCGTGGTCTTCGCCCTGGCGCCCATGATCCGGCTCACGGCCCTGGGCATCCAGGAGGTGCCCAAGGCCGCAGTGGAAGCGGCCGTGGCCCATGGTGCGACACCCTGGCAGACCTTGACCCGGGTTGAGTTGCCGCTGGCTGCGGGGTCCCTGTTGCTGGGCATCAACCAGACCATCGTCATGAGCCTGTCGATGGTTGTGGTCGCGGCACTGATCGGTGCGGGCGGCCTCGGCTACGACGTCATGACCGCGCTGCGCAATATCAAGGCGGGCGAAGGTGTGCTCGCCGGTATCGCCATCGTCTTCTGCGCCCTGGTTCCCGACCGGATCATCCAGGCATCCCTGCGCAAACGTCATCGGATCATCAGCCAAAAGTGAGTATTTTCATGGGTAAGTTTTTCTCCCGCGCCCTTGCCGGCGCAGCCATCCTGGGCGCGCTGCTGCCTGCGGCCACGGTGCATGCCAAGGAGCGGATCGTTATCGGCGAACAGAACTGGACGGGCGCCGTCGCGATCCAGCACATCCTCGGCGAAGTCATCAGCACACGTCTGGACGGTGAGGTGTCCTACCTTGCCGGCGACGTGCCGGTGTTGTTCGCCGCTGCCGCCAAGGGCGATGGCTCAGTGGATGTGCTGACCGATATCTGGCTGCCCAACCAGTCCGCTGCCTGGGCCAAGTACGTGACCGGTGGAACGCGCTCGCTGGTTCCCAACAAGCAGCCCTATGTCGGCGTGCAGGGCTTCTACATACCCGGCTACATCCAGGACAAGTACGGGGTGAAATCGGTGTACGACCTGCAGAAGCCGGAACTCGCCAAGCTGTTCACGCCCCTGGGCGGTGGCACGGCCCAGTTGCTGGTGGGGCCTGCGGGCTGGGAGTCCACCTACATCGGCGAGATCAAGGCCAAGGACTATGGCTTTGCCAGCAACTTCGAATCGGTCTCTACCGAAGCGGCGGTCACCTACGCCAAGCTGGATGCCGCCTACAAGTCCGAGCGCGGCGTGATCTTCTACGCCTACACGCCGGACTGGATCTTCTCTGCCTACGATCTCCGCCGCTTGGAAGAGCCGCCATTCGATGGCTACGCCCAGGACAACAAGAAGGGTGACCCGCTGTACAAGGCCGACGGCTGCTGGAAGTTCATCAGCCCGACCGTCGATGCTGACTGGCTGAACAAGAGCAGGATCACCTGTGCCTACCCGGACGCCAAGGTACACATCCTCGCCTCCGTCAGCCTGCAGAAGCGCGCGCCGCGGATTGCTGCCTTCCTGGAGAACGTGAGCATCGCACCCCAGGCGCTGAACGACCTGATCCTCAAGATCGAGAAAGAAAAGCAACCGGCCGAAGCCGCCGCCAAGGCCTGGGTGCAGGCGAATCGCGCCACGGTGGACAAATGGTTGCTGGCTGCCGGCGAAAAGGTGGCCGCGCAATGAGTCGCCCTTCGCTGACGTTGCTCGATGGCGGTATGGGACGGGAGCTCAATCGCATCGGCGCGCCGTTCCGCCAGCCCGAATGGTCGGCGCTGGCCCTGCTGGAGGCGCCCGAGTATGTGACCCGGGTCCACCGCGCGTACATCGCCTCCGGTGCGCGGGTTATCACCACCAACAGCTACGCACTGGTGCCTTTCCATATCGGTGAAGAGCGTTTCGCCAGCCGGGGCGCGGCGTTGGCCGACCTTGCCGGACGCCTGGCACGAGAAGCGGCGGACGAAAGCGGAGTGGCGGTGCGGGTGGCGGGTTCCCTGCCGCCTGCGCTGGGCTCCTATCGTCCGGACCTGTTCGACCAGGAGCGTTCCACCGCCATTCACCGCGAGCTGATTGTCGGCCTGCGGCCACATGTGGACCTGTGGCTGGCCGAGACCCAGAGCTCCATCGCCGAGGCGCGGGCCGTGCGCGAGGCTATCGGCGATGACGGCAAGCCGTTCTGGTTGTCATTCACGCTGGTGGATGCTGCGAGCGAAGCGCCCCCGCAGCTGCGTTCCGGAGAACCGCTGGAAGAGGCCGCGCGCGTGGCGCTCGAGCTCGGCGCCAGTGCACTGCTGTTCAATTGCAGCCAGCCCGAGAGCATGGGCGCAGCGCTTGAAAAGGCGCGCGAGGTGCTGGCCGGAGAACGCAGCGAGCTGCAGCTGGGCGTCTATGCCAATGCCTTCCCGCCGGTGAGGGAAGACGCGCAGGCGAACGAGACGCTGCTGGATATCCGCCCTGACCTCGGTCCCGACGCCTACCTGGGCTGGGCCCGGCGCTGGGTAGGGCAGGGCGCGGACATAGTCGGCGGCTGTTGCGGCATCGGCCCTGAACACATCGCTGAGCTGCGCCTGCATCTACTGACCCATGCATACAAGGAGGCTCTGGCATGAGCGAACGGGAACGCGCCACCTTTGGTGCCGGATGTTTCTGGCAGGCGGAAGCTACCTTGCGGAGGTTCGATGGGGTGCAGGACACCCGCGTCGGCTATGCCAGCGAGGCGGGCCGCGAGGAGCCCCTGATCGAGGTGGTGCAGGTGGACTTCGATCCGCGGCGGCTCGCCTACCCGGCGCTGGTCGAAGCCTTCTGGGGGCTGCACGACCCCACATCGCGGGATCGGCAGGGCGAACACGTGGGCGTGAAATACCGCTCGGTCATCTTCACCCATTCGCCGCAGCAGGCCGAAGCCGCCCAAGAGGCTCTCAGCCGCCAGGACGGTTCGGGCCGTTTCGCCCGTCCCATCACCACCGTCATCCTGCCCGTGGGGCGCTTCGAGCCCGCTGACGAGGAACAGCAGCGTTACCTGGAGAAGAACGGGCTCACGTCCTGTTCGATCTGACCTACGGCGCCGTGAGGGGGACGGGTTGACCTTGCGAACCCCATTGACGGTGATGCGCATTTGTTCCGCTCAACAGCCGGGGGATCTCGTGGACGCTGGAGCTTCGCTTATGGCCGGAAGTGGCTTCTCGCGTAGGGCAGCAATCCGGCCAAAAGCGGACGTAGACTTGTTGCTCGGGCTGGCGCAGATACTCCAGATTGCGCAGCAATAGCCAGCACTCCTGCTTGATGCCCCGTCGCGTGGACTTCCCATGCCGGAGACGGTTGGCCGGACCTCACGAATCAAGCTGTAGAAACAGGCTGGCCTGATGAGTCAGCAGAATATCCAGGAAAGTTGCCGTCGCCGGCGACTTGTAACCCTCGGAGCGATAGCTCACCCCGATTACCCGCGTCATGGTGGTTTCCGCCAGAGGGATTTCCCGCAGACTGGCCTCCGCCTTCCCACCTAACAGGTGTTCACGTGCAATGAAACTGAGTAAGTCAGTACGGGCAATCAAACGTGGCATCAAGGAGATCGACGTGCTTTCCACCTGCACCATGGGTGTCGGCAGCTGCCGGCTGATGAAGGCATTGTCAATCCACTTGCGCGCACTGGCTGAGAGAGGTGGCAGCACCCAGCGATAACGGCACAGCTCGCGCTGGCTGATAGGCTCGCTGAAAAGCGGATGATCACGGCGTGCCACAACTACGGCCTGGTCCTCCAGCAGAGCATGGGTTTCCAGTCCCTCTACCTTGTCGACGTAGGGGCTAATGACCAGGTCCAGATTTCCCTGCAACAGCCCCTCGCGAAGCACATCGTCCATCCCAACCGTAAGTGTCAGTGTCACATTGGGAGCGAAGCTCAGCAGTGTCGCAGTGAGCTGTGGCAGCAGGTACTCGGCCATAGAGACTGCACAGCCCAGTCGAATATTTCCTACCAAACCATTGGCGAAGTCGCGTACCTCACGGCGCGTCTCATCAACGCTGTGCCGTAGCTGACGGCTTCGCTCCAGGAGCAAATGCCCAGCGGGGGTCAGCTTGATGCGTCGACCATCGCGCTGGAACAAGCTGGCTCCAAGGGATTCCTCCAGGCGTTGAATGCTCTTGGTCAAGGCAGGTTGGCTACGACACAGGCGCTCCGCAGCGCGGCCTAGGTGGCCAAGCTCAGCAATGGTCTCGAAATAGGCAAGGTCTCGCAGATCCATAATCGATAACTCTGAATTATCGGTTTATCACAATTAGAAAATAGACTTGATGAATCAGCACCAGAATACTGCCAATGCGCGTTGGACACACCCGGCCCCACAGCGCGCACGGAGAATCGCCTTGCCTACCCGTCCCTCTCTCGACTCCATTGCCCTGATGCGGCAGTGGCTGCTTCTGCTCATTCTCGCGGTAATCGCTGGTCAAGTGCTGCGACTGATCGGAATGCCAGCGGCTGACTTCCTCGGCTCCATGCTGGTAGCCATTGGACTTGGCGTGCGGGGCGCGCGCATCCGCGTACCAGCGCGCGCATTCAAGCTCGGTCAGGGTTGCATCGGCTTGCTGGTGGCTCATTCGCTAAGCGCCGAAACGCTTGCCAGCATTGCTCATGATTGGCCCGTCATGCTGCTGGCCACGGCGATAACGGTGGTGATGAGCTTGCTCGTCGCGCTTTTCCTCGTGCGCTACGGTGACCTACCCGGTAGCGCCGCGGCCTGGGGTCTGTCTCCCGGGGCGGCGTCCGCCATGGTGGCCCTGGCCGAGGATCACGGAGCAGACTCCCGAGTGGTCGCCACGATGCAGTACGTGCGAGTGGTCTGCGTCGTGCTGATAGGTGCAGTCGTCAGCCATGCCCTCGGTAGCGAAGTCACTTCCCCGCAAATCCCGGCAGGCACAGCCGCCCTTGGCGTCACTGTGCCTGCCAATGGCATCCTCACCATCCTTGTTCTGATCGGCAGTGTGTTGATCGGTGCGCGCTTCCCGGCAGGTGCTCTGCTCGTGCCGCTACTGGCTGGGTCGGCGATGCAATTGGGCGGTGTATTCATCATCGACCTACCACAGTGGCTGTTGTGCCTGGCCTACGGAGCCCTTGGTTGCTACGTGGGATTACGATTCGATCGCGAGACCTTCGACTTCGTCGTCCGTCGGCTGCCGTCCATGCTCCTCAGCGCACTTGCCCTGATTGCTCTTTGCGCACTGTCCGCACTTTTCATTGCGAATCTGCTGGGCAAGGACTTCCTCTCCGTTTATCTCGCCACCAGTCCGGGAGGGCTGGACTCCATGGCAATCATTGCTCTGGATACCCAGGCGGATGTCGGTCTGGTGCTGGCCATGCAGACCATGCGCCTGTTCGGCGTCGTACTGATCGGCCCATACTTGGCGCGACAGATCATCCGCCTGTCTCGATGAACGCACCGTCAATTGCTTAGATTGATGGCGCCAGTGAGCAGGGCCAGAAGAGTCATCACCAGGGAAGTCAGCATTGCCCACTTCCAGGTGAACCTCTGGAAGTCGCCGATATCGCAATCCAGCATCCCCACCAGCAACAGTGTCGAAGCTACAGGACCTCGGCGATGAGTAGAGGCCAGGATGGTCGCCGGATTGCTAACGCTACCGCAGCCTGGATCCGACTCCATACCTGGCGAGCACCGAGCTCCTGGAAATCAGCCGTTAAACTAATCAACCACTGCTGATGTACGCGCGCGCAGCAATAGACCTGTGCCCATCACCAGGGCAGCGCCACAGGCTGCAGCCAGGTGCTTGGACCAGGCCTCGTTCGGAATCCAGTTCGCCAACGCGATGTCGGTTACGGCCATGCCCCCGGCAATCCAGCCCAGCAAGCCGCCGCCCAGCAGCACAACCTGCGGGAAGTGGTCCATCAGCTTAAGCACCAGTTGGCTGCCCCAGACGATGATCGGGATGCTGATCAGCACGCCCAGGCTGACGAGAACCAGATTGCCGCCGGCGGCCCCAGCCACGGCAAGTACGTTGTCCAGACTCATGACAGCGTCGGCGATGATGATCGTTTTGATTGCAGCGAAGAAGCTCGCACCTGCCCTGACTTCGTGGGCCTGTTCGTCTTCGGGCAGCAGCAATTTCACGCCGATCCAGAGCAACAGCGCCGCACCTGCCAGTTTCAGATACGGCAAGGCCAGTAGCTGCATGGCGAAGAACAACAACGCGATGCGCAATAGGATTGCCCCTGCTACTCCACCGACGATGGCTCGGCGTCGTTGTTCCTCCGGAAGATGTCGACACGCCAGTGCAATGACCACTGCGTTATCGCCGCCCAACAGGATGTCGATGGCGACAATCTGCATAAGTGCCATCCAGAAAACAGGCTCACTCAGCCACTCCATAAATCCATATCTCCGCTATTGATAAAAAATGCCGGGGGCACAGCCCCCGGCTCCGGAACCTCCGCCGGCGCGACGGGTAGTCGAGACGGGTGGTCGGAAAAGCGTGGTTTGAGGATTAAGGGCCCGCGCGCCTTGTGGGCACGCGGGCGCGGCGCCCGCTCTTCCAAGCGCCACTTCGGGCTGGTAAGCCCGCATTCGGGACCTACCAGAGCGCGATGTCGTAGGTGAAATACAGGCGATTGTTGTCGCGGCCCCTGCTGTAGCTGGAGCGATAGGCGATGTTGCGCAGCTTCACACCGAGCCCTTTGAGCGCTCCCTGCTGCACCACGTAGGCAAGGTCAATGTCCCGCTCCCACTCGTGGGCGTTCACCTCGTTGCCGCGCAGTTCGGTCGTGCCATCCCGGCCTTTGAAATAGCGAACTCCGGCTGTCAGTCCAGGCACTCCGATGGCCGCAAAGTCGTAGGCATAACCGAGCATCCAGGTGCGCTCGTCTTCCTCGATGAACTTGCCGACGCCGGCATTGCTGAAGCTGTAGACCGTGGCGCCGTTGACGAATGGCAGCCCGCCTTCGCCATTCAGTTGCTGGTAGCCTGCGCTTAAGGCATGGCCCTTCAGGGTGTAGGTCAGCAGGCCGCTGTACATGTCGTTGTCCAGCTCGCCATTGCGTGCCTCTCCCGCATCCTGGCTGTGGAAGTAGCGCAGGTCGGTGGTGAGGCTGCCTGGCCCCAAGGGCAGGCTGTGGACCAGGCCGATGAAGTGCTGCTGGTAGAACTCTTCCAGCTCGCCATAGTAGTAACTCAGGGTCAGGGCCTTGCTGGGCTTGTAGTCGGCACCGGCGAACCAGAAGCCCTCACCGTCATCACCTGCGTATCCGTCGGCAGTGATCGAATGGTTGTCACTGGAGTCGCGCATGCGGAACTCGTCGAAGTAACCACCTGTGAGGCTTAGGTCGGCTATATCGGCGCTGGTGACCTGGGTGCCTTCGAAGGTTTGCGGCAACAAGCGCGCATCGTTGCGCACCAGCACCGGCAGCTTGGGCTGATGAGTGCCGTGCTTGAGCGTGGTACCGGCGAAGCGTGCCTTGGCGGTCAGGCCCAGGCTGGAAAATTCGTCCGCGGCCCGACCGTCATCGTGCAGGGGCAAAAGCCCGGTACCGGCGCGGCCGGCGCCGGAATCCAGCTTCACACCCAGCAGTCCCAGGGCGTCCAAACCGAAACCGAAGCGGCCAGGGGTGAAGCCGGACTGCATATCCAGCAGGAAACCCTGGGCCCATTCTTCCTTCTTCGACTGTGCGTTGGCAGCGGACTTGGCGGTCATGCCCGTCTCGTCCTTGAAGTCATCGTTGAAGTAGATGTTGCGCAATTGCAGGTTGGCTTTGCTGTCTTCGATGAAGCCGGAGGCCCCTGCGGCAGGTGCCAGGCAAGCGACTAGGCACGCCAGGGTGGAAGGCAGGGGCTTGGCGTTGGTTTTCATGGTGTCTTCACCTTTTTGTTCTGGACGCACTCGGCCAGCGGGCGCGCAGAAACACACCACGGGGCCAGATCTCAGGGGGCTTGCCCGACGTCGCCGGGCGCGGAAACTCAGGCGAGCAGCGTGATGGCACCCGTCAGCAGGGCCAGCACGGTAATGACGAGCGAGGTGAGGATCGCCCACTTGTAGGTGAAGCGCTGGAAGTCGCCGATGTCACTATCGACCATGCCCACCAGCAGGAGTGTCGAGGCCACCAGCGGACTCATCAGGTGCACCGGCTGGCCGAGGATGGAAGCGCGTGCGATTTCCACCGGATCGATGCCATAGGCCGCAGCGGCCTGGGCGAGGATGGGCACCATGCCGAAGTAGTACGCGTCGTTGGAGAGCACGAAGGTAAGCGGCATGCTGGTGATGGCCACCACCAGCGGGAAGAAGCTGCCCCAGGAGGATGGGATCATCTCCACCAGGGAGTTGGCCAGGGAGTCCACCATCTTGGTGCCGGAGAATATGCCGGCGAATACCCCGGCGGCGAACACCAGCAGCACCACGGTCATGGCGTTACCCGAGTGGGCGAGGATGCGCTCCTTCTGCAGGTCCAGCTGCGGGTAGTTGATCATCAGCGCCACCACGAAGCCGATCATGAACAGCACCGCCGCATTCATCAGTCCCATCACCAACGCCACCATCACCGCGATCACCAGCAGCAGGTTGAGCCAGATGAGCTTCGGCCGCTTGTTCGGGTTATCGGCCAGGATGGCCTTGATGTAGCAATCGTCGCCACCGGTCTTCAGGTGGGTGTTGCCGATCCGCTTCAGCTCTTTGCGCCCGAGAATGTAGGCGGTGAACACCACCCAGAGGGCGCCGCCCACCATGGTCGGTAGCATGGGGATGAAGTACTCGCTGGCGTCCAGCCCGAGCACGGCGATAGCGCGTGTGGCCGGACCGCCCCAGGGGCTCATGCCGCTCATGATGCTCAGTGACAGCATGGATACGCACGCGAGGATCAGCGGGTTCATACCGATGCGCTTATATAGCGGCAGCATGGCGGCCACGGTGATCATGTAGGTGGTGGTGCCGTCACCATCCAGCGCCACCAGCAGCGACAGCACAGCGGTGCCCATGGCGATCTTCACCGGATTGCCGTTGACCGTCTGCAAGATGCGGCGGATCAGCGGGTCGAACAGCCCGGAGTCGATCATGATGCCGAAAAACAGGATGGCGAAAAGCAATAGCGCTGCCGAGGGCGCCACCGTCTTCAGACCGTCGAGCATCATCTTGCCGAGCTCGGGCGCGAAGCCGCCGACCAAGGCGAAGACGATGGGCACTACGGTCAAGGCCACGACCGGAGACAGGCGTTTGGTCATGATCAGGTAAGTGAACACGACCACCATGGACAAACCGAGCAGAGAAAGCATGGCGTTGGACTCTTGTAATTATGGTTTCCAGCTCCATTTGGGCGTACGAGCCGCCGCACATGAAGCAGCTAATCGCCAGGGCGTGCAAGCGCCCCAGGCATCCTCACGATGAACGTGGATGACCGGTTGCAGCGCAGTTGTGACGTAAGCAGCGAGTGATGGAAGACTTCATTTTTTGTGACCCGTCTTGTGATTGTTGTCTGGGCGCATCGAGACGCGGGACAGCATTGGGAATCAGTGGATTGCATCCGGCATGCGGTAATAGAGACGACCATCCATGATCTTGCGGGCAGTACGGATCAGCGAGACTCGGGCGATATCCATCGGGTTGCCATCACGCAACTCGACTCGCAGGTCCAGATGACCTGAGGGGTGCTCGATACGCATGGACGCGAGGGGGTTGCCGGCTTCTACACGACTGGTTTCCAGGGCGAGGCGATGGGCCACGCTGCCGGGAACATTCACTGCGGCGCCAAGAGCGATCGCGCCAGTTACGGCAAGCGCCTTGTGGCAGCGCTGTGGTACGAAGTAGCGCGCACACAGCGTTCCGTCTTCGCCAACTGCCGGCGACAGCAGAATGGGTTTTGGCAGCACCGACTGGCTGACATCTCCCATGCCCATGCGGCGGCCCGCTTCACAGCGAATGCGCTCCAGACGCTCAAGCATTGCGCTGTTGGCATCCAGTGCAGCCGGATCGGCGTGAGCATCCACACCCAGGTCGCTTGCACGAATCATCACCGTCGGGGTCGCGGCATCCAGGCAGGTGACGTCGACACCCTCAATCTGCTCGATAGCATGGCCTGTAGGAAGCAGGGCCCCGGTCTTGGCACCCGCGACGTCCAGGAAGCTGAGACGAATACCCGCTGCAGAACCTGGAACGCCACTGATACTGGTATCGCCTTCGTATTCCACGCGACCACGCGGAGTGGGTACGAAACACTCAATGATGCGCTGAGTGTTGATGTTGAACACTCGCACTCGCGTCTCGCCGTAGGTGGGCGCCACAAGGCCAGTCTCGATCGCGAATGGGCCAACGGCCGAGAGCATGTTGCCGCAGTTGGGCGTGAAATCCACCCGGCGCTCGGTCACGTCCACTTGGGCGAACAGGTAGTCCACATCTGCGTCCGGGCGACTGGAGCGTCCAACCATGGCCACTTTGCTTGTAAGGGAGTTACCGCCGCCAATGCCGTCCACCTGAAGCGGATGGCCGGAGCCCATCAAATCGAGTAAGACCTGGGCACGAGCTTCCTGCGAATCAGGCAGATCGGTCATGTGGATGAAGGGGCCGCGCGAGGTGCCGCCACGCATAATCATGCAAGGGATGCTGTTCATCATCTTGGTTTAATCCGTGACCGTTCCAACGATGACTACAGCTTGTCAGCGCCCTTTTAATGCTTCAAATGCAAATATCAACTGCAATTGATAGGATATGAGCATTAATGCGCAAAGCAGAACCATAGAGGTCCTTTCATGCATAGAATAGAGTTCCTCGACCTCGCAGCTTTTGTGCGAGTGGCTGAATCACAGTCCTTCCAGGAAGCCGCCCAGGCACTCCATCTATCCCAGCCGGCGCTGTCTCGCCGCCTTCAGAAACTGGAAGAAACCCTTGGAGCGAAGCTGCTGGAGCGCACCACACGGCGCACCTGGCTAACCGAAATAGGCAAGGAATACCTGCCCCGGGCTCGACGGATGCTGGAGGACTACGAGTCCTCGATACAGGGAATACGTGAGCTCAAGACACACCAAAAAGGTACCGTGACGATCGCGTGCATCCCGACCGCGGCGTTCTACTTCCTGCCCAGTGTGATCCGAGTTTTCAATGAGGCGTATCCGGGCATTCGCATCCGAATACTCGACGTAAGCGCCAATGAAGGCCTTGAACGAGTGGTGAGTGGAGACGCCGACTTTGGCATCAACATGATCAGCGCCCAGCACCCAGACATTAGCTTCACGCCCCTGCTTCGTGACCCGTTCGTACTCGCAATGCGCAGCGACCATCCTCTCGCAGCGCTGCCTGAGGTGAGTTGGCAAGATTTGCAGGGGGTGCGACTCATCACTGTGAGCCGGGACAGCGGCAACCGCATGTTGCTCGACAGTGCCCTTTCAGGCCATGGAATCCGCCTCAACGGCTTTTACGAAGTGCAGCATCTATCCACCTCGTTGGGTCTGGTCGAATGCGGCCTTGGTGTAGCGATTTTGCCACGGATGGCCATGCCTGATGCCGAACATGAAAACCTCTGTTCCCGGGAGTTACCTCCCCCTCATATCGAACGCACTATCGGCCTGGTGCGTCGAGATGGTGAACCCTTGTCGAGCACCGCAGAACTCTTTATCGAGATGCTGCTCAAGCGATGGCGTGAATAAGGTCTTCTAGCATGCTTGCTTGAGCCAGGAGAGCGGCCGCCACGGTCATCGCCCAGAAGCTCAAATCCGTTGTCGAAAGGCTCAAGCCGCGAGCTGGTGAGCTGCCAAAGACCCTGTCGCCCCTGCCATCTTCTCCGTCCATGCCGTCCTTGCCACCCCCACCGCCCAGCCTGAAGCTCTTGCTACCCCCCGCCCGGTTTTTAGGGCCGGGCCGGACGAGTGAAGGCGAGGCGCGTTTGGCTGCATCGTCGAGCCTGGCCGAGCTCGAGAAGCCCGGATTTGAGCCGTTCCCCGGGCTACATCCTGTGGGGCCAGGGCAAAGATTCAACGTGCAATAAGGGTGGAAATATCTAATTCCATATTCGTTTAAGCCAGGACTTGAAAAGCTCGAGATCGCTTACATATTTCCCGTCGTCAGGGGCCGGAGTTGGGTACTTCGAGTCTCCTGTTCGAGATCATGTCAGTTAGCCGGAAGGAGGTTTGTCATGTACGAGTCCCTTCTTAATCTGTCGAGCGATCCCATTGCCGAGTTCGAAAGGCTGCAGCGCGAACTGCAACAAGTCCTGGGGCCTGGCCTCGGGCGTCCGGGCAGCATTCGTGCCTTGGCCAGTGGTGCTTTTCCTGCGATCAACGTGGGCGGCACGCCGTCCAGCATGGAAGTCTACGCCTTCGTTCCCGGCGTCGATCCGAACGACCTCGATGTGCAGATTCATCGAGGGTTGTTATCGATATCCGGCGAGCGCAGACCAGCACGCAGTACGGATGAGAGCAATTGCTCCGTGTACGCCAACGAGCGTTATTCCGGACGCTTCAAGCGCACCGTGAGCCTCAACGATGAGGTCGATACCGACAAGGTCGAGGCTCACTATTGCGACGGTGTTCTCCGCATCTCGCTGCTTCGGCGCGAGGCTGCGCAGCCCAGGCGCATAGCCATTCAGTAACAGCATCGGTTTGACGGAGGAGTCACCATGAACGACAAGCAAGCGGTCGTGCGCGGCGCGACTGAACCCCAAACACTGCTGCCGCGTATCGATGTCTTTGAGGATGACAACGGAATCCAGGTGTTCGCGGACCTTCCGGGGGTGCCCAAAGAGCGTCTCGTGGTCAATGTGGAAGGTGACACGCTTGTGCTGGAAGGGGAGATCATGCCGGCGATGTCCGAACAGCTGGAGGCCGTCTATGCCGAAGTCCAGCTCTCGCGCTTCCGGCGAGCCTTCACCTTGAGCTCCGAGCTGGATGCGACACAGATCGACGCTCAGCTGCGAGACGGTGTGCTGAGTTTGCGTATTCCCAAGCACGCGCATGCCCAACCGCGGAAGATCGCCGTGAGAAGCGAGTAGGCCCCTGAGTTCGAGGAGGTCGATCCCATGGATAAACTAGCTGAGTTCAAGCATGGCCTGGAGGAAACCTGGCATTCGCTGGGTGAGGGTTGGCGCCAGCTTCGCGATCGTGCCAGTGAGGCGCTGACGCGTTTCACTCCCGTCAATCGGAGCAGGAGCGCACTGGAAGATGCCTCCTCGCCACCAGCACTTGCCTCGAACTGGGGATTGCTGGCGGGCGATCTCTATGAGGATGGCGAACAAATCGTTGTCCGGCTGGAGGTACCAGGAATGGTGAAGGAGGATCTTGAGCTGGAAGTGCGGGGAGATGTTCTGTTCATCCGCGGTGAAAAGCGTGTCGAGCAGGAACGGGGGAATGGGCGCTACCGCGTCCGCCAGTGCACGTTCGGCAGTTTCCGGCGCCGCTTCCAGCTTCCCGCGCCAGTCATTGCCGAGAAGGCCAGGGCCAAGTGCAGCAACGGCGTGCTGCGTATCGAACTGCCCAAGGAAGCGCGTGCGCGTGGCCGGCGCATTGAGGTTCGCCAGGGCTGACACCGCGCCGCCTGGCGATCATCCTGCCGGTTACAGGCAAGGGAAATTGCCTCGACACCGCAGTAGCCCGCCCGCGACAAACTCTCGGGCGGGCAGTTTTCAACCGAGGAAGTAGAAGGCGCCAGAACTCACCACTCCGGATTACAGCAGCGTGAAGAGGCAGTAGCTCATGATCCTGGCTTGAGATGGCGTCAGTGGCGCGACTTCTTCGATGCTGGGACTGCCCTTGTTCAAAGTATGCTTCAACCTTAGGCTGGCAAGCGGTGGTCCGCACTTTCCGCGCAGCCTGTGTCTGTCCCTGGTTGCTATGTCGAAAAGGGGCCCCATTTTTTATTCGCACATTCACTGGAAAAGTTAGTCAAGCTGCTTCGTCGACTGCTGGTTTGTCACCCAAAAGGCCCGTGGGCTTGGGCCAACTATGGAGGCGCTAACGACCTGGTGGAATGAGTATGGGAGGAACGTACCGGTAAAGCCGGCCTCCCGCGGCCGAAAAACCAAGGCAACTGGGCCGAAGCCAAGATGACGGTGGGCGCCCCGATGCGGGCTGCGCCTCGTCGTATCCGCTGCTTAAAAAAGACGCCGGCACGCTGGTGAACCGTGCCGGCGAAAGCTTGATTCCCGACGAATCAAGCATCTCCACAACTCAGATGGGGCAGCCCTTGCTGCGGAGCAGGTCGTCAAAGCGCAGAGGATCGAGAGTTCCCGCCTCGATGGCTTGCATTAGCCCCGCTTCCCGGTCGAGCAAATCCCCGCAGCGTGACAGGAGCGCGTCCAGCTCGGCGGGCGATACCGCCACTACCCCATCAGCATCACCAATGATCAGATCGCCGGGGTTAACCACCAGACCGGCGCAGGAGATCGGCACATTAATTTCCCCACCACCGTCCGTACTGGGGCCACGGTGAACGCATCCGAGTGCGAAAACAGGAAGATCACCTTCGGCCCATTCGTCCAGGTCGCGAATGGCACCATTCACGACGACGCCGGCAATACCCGCTTTGAGGGCCATGGCTCGCATGATCCCTCCAATGACCGCACGGGTCTGATCGCCACTACCGTCGATGACCAGAACATCACCGGGCCTGGCCATCTGCAAGGCCTTCAGGATCATGAGATTGTCGCCGGGGCGTACTCGTACGGTGAGCGCGCTGCCGCACATATGCCGGGAACCATGGAATGGCTTGAGCCCCAGCCCGCCGACGTTACGCCCAAGGCAATCGCTAACAATTGCACTCGGCATGCCCCGAAAGGACTCCAACCATTTGGCGTCGAGCGCAGGGGGTGGCGGATTGATGATGTAGCCAGCCGGCCACGACTGGTTGGATTTGACGTTGAGCATGATGTTCTACCTCTAAAAACGGATCGCAGCTAGCTTGGGTCATCGAGCCAGCGGACAGGAACTGAACAGGATTTTGGCTTTCATCCCACGAGGTGCGCTTATTCGCCAGGATCGCGACTGCCCGGGGATTTAATCTGCGGTGGTCGTGGCAAGCGCGACACATCGCTGTGCGAGGACGTTGGTGGGATCAACGAGTGCCACGCTCACCCCTCCGATATGAAAATCGTCTGCCTGCGGCAGGATAAGCGGGAGTTCGGTGCAGCCAAGGATGAGGACCGTTGCCCCTTTCCTGGTCAGATGTTCAGCGGCTGCAAGAAGATCATCCCGACATTGGCCAGAGGTATGCCCGGCCTTTACCCCTAGCTCGCCATAGATGGCGTTCATCACCAAAGCCTGCTCTTTCTCATCTGGAATCAGCAGCGGCAGCCCAACACGCCCAGCGGCATGGTGGTAAACGCGACTCTGGATCGTTCCAGAGGTCGCCAGTAGGCCGACCTTTCTCTCGGAACCATAGGATCGCCGAATGAAGTCGATGGTCTCGGTAAGCATGTTGATGATGGGAATACCCAGATGCCCCTGGATACGCTCAACGTAAGCGTGGGCCGTGTTGCATGGGATGGCGATGGCGTTCGCTCCCTCGCACTCCAATCGCTTGCAGGTGGAATACATCGCGACGGTAGGGTCCATCTCCTTGTGCAGTAAGTTCGCCGTTCGATCCGGGATCTGCGGATTTTGCTCCACGACCATCTTGATGTGGTCCTGGTCTCTTCCCGCTGGGGTGTTCTTCACCACCTTGCCCATGAAGTCCACTGTTGCGGCCGGTCCAACTCCACCCACGATGCCGAGCTTGAAAGGAGCTGCGTTTCCTGGTGATTCGCTAGCGGTCGCGTAGTCGGCGTAGACCTGATTGGCATCGACGCAACTGATGCCCCTGCGATGAAGGTTGGGCACAACAAGAGACAGCTCCGTCATACCCGGCAGAAGCAGTTTGGCGCCCTGATTGTGAAGGTCGAGACAGGCTTGATGCAGGAGTTCGATGGCTACGCCGTCCAGGTGGCCTGCCTTGATACCGGCCGGGCCATAAACCGCCTCCATGAGGGCGGCTTGATTAGCTTCGGACGGATACACCAACTCATAGGCACTGCCGAAATGGCGCTCAAACAGACCGGCCGATCGAACATAGTCCGACGCGAGAACTCCCAAGCGAACGCGTGGTTCGGCTACCAGGCGCACGTGCTGCTTGAGCGCGGCCATCATGTCCACAATCGGGATTTCCAACTCGGCCTGTAACTCGTCCACGAAGGTGTGGCTGGCGAAGCATGGAATCAGGACTGCATCGGCACCACCCTCTGCGAAGCTTTGGCAGACCTGAAAGACATAGAGCTTCCTGGACGTCATGCTGGCATTGCTGCTCAGCGGCAACGCCAGGTCTTTGAACGGGTGCTGTTCGAACAAGAGGTGATAGCGACCTTGGTCAGCTAGCACCGGCTCACTCTTGATCAGTTTCAGGAACAGGTCCCCGCCGGCTAGCGAGCCCAGCCCGCCTATGATGCCCAGCGTCCGTCCGGTGTTCTTGCTTCTCGACTGTTTCATTTCTTACTCAGTTAGGCAGGGAAGGGGACCTGTGGGTTAGCAACCCGTTCTTAGGCACTCTGGGTGGCGGTGTGCGCGACCTGATGATGTCGAGCGCCTAGCGCGTCCGCTTCGTGGTCGCGCTCAGCCTCCAGATTGGCAATCACGGCTGTCGCGATGCTGTTGCCTACAACGTTGGTTGCCGTACGGCCCATATCCAGGAATTGGTCGATGGCCAGGATCAGCAACAAGCCAGCTTCGGGCAGATGGAACATCGGCAGGGTAGCCGCCACGACCACGACGGATGCTCGTGCAACACCGGCCATCCCTTTGCTGGTGATCATCAGGGTCAGCAGGATCAAGATCTGCTGAGTGAAGCTCAGTTCGATGTTGTAGGCCTGGGCGATGAACATGATCGCGAATGCCTGGTACATCATGGAGCCGTCGAGGTTGAACGAGTAGCCGAGCGGAAGTACGAAGCTGGAGACGCGTTTGGGTGCGCCGAACTTTTCTAGTGCATCGATGGTTTTCGGGTAGGCGGACTCACTGCTTGCGGTGGAGAACGCCAGCAGGACAGGCTCGCGAATCAGCTTGCCGAGGGTGAAGACCGGACGACCCAGGAAGAAGAAGCCGACGGCAAAGAGCACGGCCCAGAGCACGACGATGCCGAGGTAGAACTGGCCAATCAGCTTGCCATAGTCGAAGAGGAGTCCGATGCCTTGGGTCGTGACGGCGGCTGCCAGGGCTGCGAAAACCCCGACCGGGGCAAACATCATCACGTAGTCGGTGATGCGGAACATGACCTTGGCCAGTTCATCGACCAGGCCACCGATAGCATCGTGACCCTGGCGTTTGACGAAGGCCAATGCCAACCCGAAGAAGATCGAGAAAACAACAATCTGGAGGATTTCATTGTTGGTCATCGCTTCCGCAATGCTGCGCGGGAAGACATGACCAATAAAGGCCTTGAGGCTGAAGTCGCCGGCGTTGACCACTACCGCAGCGGCAGGCGTATCAGGAATAGCCATGTTCAGGTCAGCGCCTGGTTGGAAAAGGTTGACCAGCAACATCCCGAGGGCCAGAGAGAAGACGGATGCGCTCACAAACCAAGCCATTGAGCGCAAGCCAATCCGGCCCACCGAACTGGAGTTGCCCAGGCTGCTGATACCACCCACCAGGGTCGCGAAGACCAGCGGTGCAATGATCATCTTGATCATGCGCAGGAAGATGTCGGTGACCAGACTGAAGTAGCCCGCAATCTCCTTCGCTGTTTCGGGGTTGCCTGCGAACTTATTGCAGCCCCAACCCACAGCGATGCCGAGGAGTATCGCGATGGCAATGTACTTGGGTAGTTTCTTGTTGTTCATGTGGACCTCTCTTGTTGTGCGGGGACCACGCCGAGACGCGCCCCCCGAAGATTGCAACTCACCCTCACCAGGCTTTGCTTCAAAGGGTGTTGATGTCGCGGGGGCCTGTCAGCGCGTCGGGCTTCAGGATCTGTTCCAGCTGGGCCTCGGTTAAAAGTCCTTGGTCGATGACGATGTCAGCAACCTTGCGCCCGGAGACCAGTGCTTCCTTAGCGACTCGGGTGGCGTTGCGGTAACCGATGTAGGGGTTGAGCGCCGTCACGAGGATGATGGAGTTCTCCACCAGGTCGAGCATGCGGCGGGGATTGGCGGTGATGCCTCGAATGCACTTCTCCTCAAGCACGGAACACGCCCGGGTGAGGTGGGTGATGCTGCGGAACATCGAGTAGGCGATTACCGGCTCGAACGCGTTGAGTTGAAGCTGGCCAGCCTCCGCAGCGAAGCTGATGGTCACGTCGTTTCCGATGACTTCGAACGCCACCTGGTTGACCACCTCGGGAATCACCGGGTTGACCTTGCCGGGCATGATGCTGGAGCCGGCCTGCACAGCCGGCAGATTGATCTCCCCGAAGCCGGCGCGCGGTCCACTGGACAGCAGGCGAAGGTCGTTACACACCTTGGAGAGCTTGGTGGCGATCCGCTTGAGTACGCCGGAAATCTGGACGAAGGCGCCGACGTCTTGGGTGGCTTCAATGAGGTTCGGCGCAGTGACCAGCGGAAGGCCAGAAATCGCGCACAGGTGCTCACGCACGCGGTTGACATAGTCTGCCGGCGAATTGATTCCGGTCCCGATAGCGGTCGCCCCCATGTTGATTTCGCGGACCAGTTGCAGGGCTTCCTGCAGCCGCTGACGGTCTTCGCCAATCATGATGGCGTAGGTGCGGAACTCCTGGCCCAGTGTCATCGGCACGGCATCCTGCAACTGAGTCCGCCCGACTTTCAGCATGTCCCGGAATTCAACCGCTTTGGCCTCGAAGGCCATCTGCAGATGGCCCATGGCATGCAGCAGATCCAGGCCGCTGCGATAGGTGGCCATCTTGAGTGCCGTGGGATACACATCATTCGTGGACTGACTGAGATTGACGTGCTCGTTCGGGTGCAGGAAGTCGTAATCACCCAGCGGACGACCGAGCATCTCAAGCGCTTTGTTGCAGATCACCTCATTGGCATTCATGTTGGTGGAGGTACCCGCACCGCCTTGAATCAGGTCGATCGGGAATTGATCCAACAATTCGCCGGCGCGAATGGCTTGGCAGGCCCCGACGATGGCTGCGCAGCGCTCGTGATCGAGAAGCCCCAGGTCACGGTTGGCCAACGCGGCCGCCTGCTTGATATCCGCGTGGGCGACGACGATGGCGGGGTACCTGGAAAGCTGCTCACCAGAGATGGGGAAGTTTTCCAATGCGCGCAGTGTGTGGATGCCGTAGTACGCGTTCGCGGGGACTTCGCGATCACCAATCAGGTCATGCTCTATGCGATAAGCGGGAATGCTGGAGTAGGTATTCATGGCTGCCTCGTTTGGACCAACGAGTACAGGCTACGAGGATGCCGGCCAGCAGTTGATGAGTATGCGCCATAGTTCTATGCGAGATTTTCATAGTTATCCAACCTCCGCGAAAGGACGCTAATTTCTGCCTTCATGCTGTCATTTTCGACAGGCGCCGTTCCCTCGGAGCCGGCGTCGCCAGAGACCTACTGGAGAAGGTTCGTCAGGGATGCAAAGCTGATTTCGACAGCATCTGCTGATCGCACCTGCAACGCTCGTGCGCCTCCATCCGTTACTGCTGAGCCTAATATGCAAACCAAATGGATAGACGACCTGCTGGCGGTCGCTGAAACCAAGAACTTTTCAAGGGCCGCCGAGATCCGCTGCATTACGCAGTCTGCATTGTCTCGACGAATCAAATCCCTAGAGGAGTGGGTAGGAGTCGAGTTGGTGGATCGCGGAACCTACCCAGTTCAGCTCACCAAGGCAGGGCGGACATTCTGTGATCAAGGACGAGATGCTTTGGCAACCTTTATGGAGCTGCGATCTGCGCTGAGGAAGGGTGACCGCATGCCTGGACGCTCCATCCAGGTAGTGGCTGGCCATACTCTTTCCATGACATTTGTGCCCAAGTGGTTTGTCGAGTTCCAGCGCCGAAATGGCTACTTCAACGCCCGTGTCCTGGCAGCAAACGTCCACGACGCCGTAATTGCCCTCGCCGAAGGAAATTGCGACTTGATGATTGGGTACAGCCACCCACAAGTGCCTATTTTCCTTGATCCCGACAAATTTGTTGGGCTTCGTTTGGGGACAGATGCGCTCATTCCCGTTTCTGCTCCAGACGCCAGCGGAAAGCCGCTGTTTGAGTTGCCGGGCTCACCCGACCAGCCCATCCCCTATCTTGCATACACCGCCACGTCGTTCCTCGGTCGCGTGGTGGACATTATTCATCGGATTGCCACCAAGCAATCGCACCTCAAGCGCTTCTATGAAGCGGACATGGCTATGCACCTCATGAGAATGGCTCGTGAAGGGTATGGGATCACCTGGATGCCGGAGTCGGCTGTCGAAGAGGAAATAGCGGGCGGCAAGCTAGTTCGAGCCGGCGGCAACGAATGGAGCGCGGAGCTTGAAATCTGGTCGTTCAAGTCGATTAGCAACACCAACCAAACAATGCTTGAGCTATGGAAATCTTTGGAAAAGGACGTGCGCTAGCGTTGAAAAGGCGCACTTTTGTTTGCGCACATGATTTGGATGAATATCGATTGGCGCAAGGTAGGGGATTAAGCCACCCTGCTTAGGCCTGCGGCATCAGTCGTAGTGTGGCGTCTTTTGGCCGATACCCACAGTTTGCAACCGGCTGCCTGGGCCGGTTTCTGCCTGTCATGAACAGCAGCTACCGCCCATTAGTTGCCATCTCCTCAACCTGCTTCCACCCACCACTCAAAACGCCGCAGCCTTGCTGCGGCGTTCGTGTTTCATCCGCCTCCTAGGGCAACTGCCTCCAGCTCGGTCGTTCACTCAGGGCGCGGTCTTCATTCGCGAGCATGAATCGCGGCAAGTCCTTGCGTGCGATCCAGATTTCCCCTTGCCACTTCACCACGCCGATGCGCTGCTCCGCCCAGCTCATGAAAGCCCGTTGCGGGCTAGCGTCTGGGGTGCGGTGGTGGTCGTGGAGGGTGGGGACGACTTCATCGCTGAGCCACTGGCTGAGGGCGCAGTGTTCGGGGTGGCCGAAGCGGTAGAGGGCGCGGTAGAGGCCGGCTTCGTTGACCAGTTCCAGTTCTTCGCAGCGGCCGCTGTGGTGCTGGAGGACAGCGTAGCGGCGCTGGTGGGGGTAGATGCGTTTGGTCAGGCGGTAGGGGCGGGCGGCGGCGATCATCAGGGCGAAGTCGAAGGCGACGAACCAGGGCTGGTTGTCGATCATCACGGCGCGCAGTTGGTGGCAGTGGCGTTGGAAAACGATTGGGGTGTATGCGTCATGCATGGTGGAACTCCTACTAGGTCCATGAGCTTGCCGCCATTCGCTGTCAATCGAAGGGTGGCAAATCGCGCGGGGTTGACAGACCGGCTAGTAGGAACCGGCAGACCACGAGGGTCTCCCCGCGCGATCTGCCATGGAGCGTTGCAGTAAAAACTGCTTGCGTACAAGGGCCTGCAAAAAACATCCGCCGTTTTTCGCATGCACCGAGCGGCGCAATCGCGCCTACTAGTTCGGGCTGTCAAACCCGGCCACGGGATTGACCGTGACGGCCCGCAGGATAGGTAAGCGGGGAGGGCGGGGCAAGGGGCGCTGCTGATGAAAGGACAGGTTATCCATCAGCCCATGGCGGTTCATCGCTTCGCTCGGCCTATCCTCTCTGAATGCCAGCCATGATGCGAACAAGCCGAACTTTCCCCGGCCGCTGCGCATCAGAACTTTTATACCCCCCGCCTGGTGACGATCCGTGTCGTTCGCATCGAATGCCCGGACGCCTGTATTCCGCGCATCCAACAGCCCTGGCAACAGGGTTGCAGAGAGACGCCGATGAACAGCACCGCACTGCTCGACCAGTACCTGCAAGTACGCCGCCACAGCGAATCGCTGGTGGCTTCCCTCAGCGAAGAGGACATGGTGGTGCAGTCCATGCCCGATGCCAGCCCCGCCAAGTGGCACCTGGCCCATACCACCTGGTTCTTCGAGACCTTCCTGCTGCGTGAGCGGTTGCCCGGCTACCCCGTCTTCGATCCCGGCTTCGCCTATCTCTTCAACTCCTACTACGAGGCCCTCGGGCCACGCCAACCCCGTCCGGAGCGGGGGCTGCTGACCCGGCCGCCCCTGGAGCGGGTGCTGGCCTATCGGCGCCATGTGGATGAGCACATGCAAGTGTTGCTGCGGGACGCCCCTGAAGAGGTGCTGCTCCTGGTGGAACTCGGCCTGGCCCATGAAGAGCAGCACCAGGAGTTGCTGTTGATGGACCTGCTCCATCTGTTCAGCCGCTCACCCCTGCGCCCGGCCTACAACGTACGCTGGCGCGACCCCGGTGGCGATCGCCCGGGCCGCTTCGTCGGCCTGCCCGGCGGGTTGGAGGACATCGGCCACGACGGCGAGGGTTTCGCCTTCGACAACGAGGGACCGCGCCACAAGGTGTACCTGCAGCCGTTCCAGATCTGTGACCGCCTGGTGACCAATGCCCAGTGGCTGGAATTCATCGAGGCGGGCGGCTACGGGCGCGCCGACCTCTGGCTTTCCGAAGGTTGGGCGCGGGTACAGGAGGACGGCTGGCAGGCGCCCATGTACTGGCAACAACGGGACGGTGACTGGATGGAGATGGGCCTGGGCGGACTGCACCCGCTGGTTTTGGCCGCCCCGGTCACCCATATCAGCTTCTACGAGGCCTGCGCCTTCGCGGCCTGGGCCGATGCCCGCCTGCCCACCGAGGCGGAGTGGGAGGTGGCCGCCCGCGCCGGGGTGCTCGGCCAGGTGGAGGGCTGCGCCTGGCAGTGGACCGCCAGCGCCTATGCGCCTTATCCCGGCTTCCGTCCTTCCCGCGATGCAGTGGGCGAGTACAACGGCAAGTTCATGGTGAGCCAGATGGTGCTGCGCGGCGGCGCCAGCATCACCCCGGCCGGCCACGCCCGGCCCAGCTATCGCAACTTCTTCTATCCGGCCCAGCGCTGGATGTTCTCCGGCCTGCGCCTGGCGCGGGATGCCGTGACCGGCCAGACGGTGGGCGATCACGAAACCTTCGCCGAGGACGTGCGCGCCGGCCTGTCGGCGCCGGCCAAGAGCCTGCCGCCCAAGTATTTCTATGATGCGGTGGGCTCGGAGCTGTTCGAGGCCATCTGCAACACCCGGGAGTACTACCCCACCCGCACCGAGACAGCGCTGCTGCGCAGTATCGCCGCCGAGCTCTCCACGGTGATTCCCCAGGGAGCGGCGCTGGTGGAGTTCGGCAGCGGCGCCAGCCTGAAGACGCGGCTACTGCTGGATGCCGCACCGCAGATCGGTCTCTACCTGCCCATCGACATCAGTGAGTCGGCCCTGCGCAAGGCCACTGCCATGCTCCAGGGCGCCTATCCCGACCTGCGGGTGCTGCCCCAGGTGGGCGACTTCACCCACTTGCCCCACCTGCCGGCGGAAGCCGCGCGGCGTCCGCGGGTCGCCTTCTTCCCCGGCTCCACCCTGGGCAACTTCACCCTGGAGGAGTCCCGGCGCTTCCTGCGTTCGGTGCGTCGTTACCTGGGACGCGACTCGCGCTTCATCCTCGGCCTGGACATGCAGAAGGATGTCGCCACCCTGGAAGCGGCCTACGACGACGCGGATGGCATCACCGAACAGTTCAACAAGAACCTCCTGGCGCGCATCAACCGCGAACTGGGAGGTGATTTCGACCTGGACGCCTTCGATCACCTGGCCCGCTGGAACCCTGAGCGAAGCTGCATGGAGATATTCCTGGTCAGCCGCCGCAACCAGAAGGTTCACGCGGCCGGCCGCACCTTCGAATTCCGCGCCGGAGAGCGCCTGCACACCGAGAACTCGCACAAGTACAGCCTGGCGCAGGTGGCGGACCTGGCCGCCGAGTCCGGCTGGCACCTGGGGCGTCAGTGGCTGAGTCCGGATCCGCAGGTGGGCATTTTCGTGCTGGAGGCCTGAACCCCGTCCCGCCGCAGCCTGCCGGCATTGCGGGCCAGGCTGCGGAGCCGGCGCAGTCGCTTACTTGAACAGTTCAGCGTTGGCCGCCAGGACTTCGTCTGCGCACTGTGCGTCCAGGTGGCCGCCCGGTGCGCCCGCCACGCCGATCGCACCGATGACGGCATCGCCGGCCTTGACCGGGACGCCGCCACCCAGCAGCACGAAGCCCGGGATATCGGTCAGGTTGGCGGCACCCGGGTTCTTCTGGGCGTTTTCCATGATGGCCAGGGTCGGCGCCTTGGCGGACGCTGAGGTGAAGGCCTTGGCGCGGCTGGCTTCGATGGTGTGGGGGCCGGCGTTGTCGGCGCGGGCGAAGGCTTTCAGCAGGCCCGCGCGGTCCACCACCGACGCGCTGACGTTGTAGCCCTTGGCCTGGCAGGCGGCGACAGTGGCGGCGGCCAGCTTCTGGGCGTCGGCAGTCGAAATATTGCTTTCCTTCAGCACGGCAGCATTGGCGGCGCCCGCGAAGGTCAGGGTGCAGAACAGCGCGGCAAGCGGATAACGAGACATGGCTACGTCCTTTTCGTGGATCGATTTCAGGAGTAGCCAGTGTGGCCAGGGCGCGCCTGCCGCGGTATGCGCCCGATTACGCTGCCGTCTCCGTAGTGCTACGGAGACGGCGGGTCCAGCAAGGTGGCGTATTGGCGGATGAGTTGCGCCAGCGAGTCGGCTTCGAGCTTGGCGAAGACGTTGGCCCGATAGGTTTCCACGGTGCGCGGCGACAGGTCGAATTCCCGCGCGATCTCCTTGTTGCTCATGCCCTGGACGATGCGCACCAGCACGTCATGCTCACGCCCGGAAAGCCGTGCCAGCCGTTCGACGGCGGCCTGGGTCACCGCCTGGCGTTCGCGGCTGGCGACGTGGGTGCGCACGGCGGCCTGTACGGCGTCCAGGAAGACGTCATCGTCCACCGGCTTCTGCAGGAATTCCATGGCGCCGCCCTTGAAGGCGCGGCGGCAAAGGTCGACGTTGGCGTGACCGGTGAGCATCACGACAGGCAGGTCGGAAACCTCCGCCAGCCTTGCCAGCACGTCCAGCCCGCCGATACCCGGCATGCGGATGTCCAGCACCACGCAGCCGATGGCCTGTGGCGACAGCGAGGCGAGGAAAGCCTGGGGATCGCCATGGCCCTCGCTGCGCAGCCCGACGCTACGCAGCAGCAGCGCCAGTCCTTCGCGCACGGCATCGTCGTCGTCGACCAGGTACACAAGCGGGGAATGTGCGGGGAGGCTCATGCGTCGGCTCCGGCGAGTGGCAGGCGCAGGGTGAAGCAGGCGCCCGTGGGGTCGAGGTTGTGCACAGCGATGCGGCCGTCCATGGAGCCAGCAAGGGTTTCGCACAGGGCCAGGCCCAGCCCCATGCCCTGCGACCGCGTGCTGTAGAACGGCTCGAACAGCCGCGGCAAGGCTTCGGCGGGGATGCCAGGGCCATTATCGCTGACGCTGAACTCGTATTCCGGGCCTTCGACGCGGCCGCTCAGGACGATACTCCGGGTGCCTGGCGTGTCGGCCAGCGCGTCGGCGGCGTTCTGCACCAGGTTGTGCAGGATCTGCTCGAGCGCCACCCGATCACCCAGCGGGCGGGCACCCGGGTCGGCATTGCGCCACGTCAGGCGGATGCCGCGGCGCGCCAGCTCCTCTTCGCGCAGGAACAGCAGCGAAGCCGCCAGCGCATCCGGTTCCACGATCATGCGCGGCGAGGGCGAGCTGGGCTTCACCAGCTCGCGCATGCGGCTGATGATGTCGGCCGCGCGGCGGGCCTGGCCAGCACTGGCGCGCAGCGCCTGGCGCACCGCTGGGCGCTCGTCCTCGTCATCCAGCAGGCGTTCGGCGGCGCGCACCTGAGCGAGGATGGCGGTCAACGGCTGGTTCAGCTCATGGGCAATGCCCGCAGCCATTTCCCCCAGGGTGCTCAGCCGCGCCATCGCCGCCAGACGGACCGCCTCCTGCTGCCGTCTGGCGTCGGCGCTCGACCGTTGCCAGGCAGCGGTGCCGGCCGTCAGCAGGCAACTGGCGGCCGCCCAGGCCAACCATTCCACCCAGGGCCAGTCGGCGGGCGTCAGGGTGCGCCAACTGTGCAGGGGAAAGGGCTGGCTGACTGCGCCCAGAGGTTTTCGCAGGTCGATTTTCCAGCCCGGTGAACGGGTGGCAGGCTGGCGCGCCAGCAGCGTCAGCGGGCCTGCTCCGACATCCAGCGTCAACATCGCCAGTGAGGGCGGGAAGTCGGCGGCCGAAATGAGTTGCCGCGCGTCCAGCAACAGACTCCAGCTCGATGGGGCAACCAGCCAATAGCGGGACTCGTCCAGCGACAGCGTGACGGGCCGCCCCGCCTGACGGGCGTGCTCGACCGCAGCCACCAGGCCCGGCGGAGACGCGGTGCTGCCTGCCCAGGCCCCGTCGCGCAGGAAACCCAGCCCCAACAACTGCGGCATGGATGGCTGCAGGCTGGGGAGGAGGCGTTCAGGAATGGGCGGGTGCGACAGCGCGGCCAGGGTGGCCAGCACCGCTTCGTGCTGCACGGTCTTCTGGCTGAGCATGCGCTGCGCGATGCTGGTGTCCTGGAAAAAACGCTCGTAGCGGTCGACGTAGTCCTGCCAGCCGATCCAGGCTGCGATGGGGCAGAACAGGACCAGCCAGAGAAGGAATGTGCGGGTATTCGTCAGGGGCTTCACGGCCGACATCATGCCTTGCCGCCTCGGACGCAAGCCATCCGTACGGCTACGGAGGCAGGGGGCGGGCACGCCGTCGGCCAGGCCAGGAGGATTGCCCTTGGGGATGCACGCGGTCCGCTGCGCAAGGGGCGGCTGGCGGTAATGGCCGCACGGGATGCGCCAGCGCGTTGGCCCAGGGGGGAGGTGTCGATGGTTCGCATCCGTTCAGCCTGATTCCGGAAATCGGTACGGCGCCGCAAGTTCCGTGGCGGCGCCTATACCCGTTGTAGTGCAGTTGCCGACCTCCATGTCGCTGGATGACAGCTGCGCACTGCTGCGACGGAATCAGGCTTCGTGTCGTTGCCAGATGCCGGACTTCATCCAGGCATAGGAAAACACCAGGTTGACCAGGGATGCCAGCGGCAGTGAAACCCAGACCATTGCGACCGACAAGGCCAGATGAAAGGCGGCGACGTAGGCAAAGCCAAGCATTGCCAATGAAATGAACACTTCGATGACAAGTGCCGCCGCGGTGTCGCCGGTGCCAATCACCGCGGTGAACCAGATTTCTGCCGGGATGGCCACCAGCATGGCGAGAGCGACAACCTGCAAGCTGATGCTGCTTTGCTCCAATCCCACTGCCTCTGGAAAGAACACCGATACCAGCCAGTGCGGTGCCAGCAGCGCAATCGCGACGAAAGGCCCGGTGACCATCAGTGCACCGCTGATGGCGTGTCGCAGGATCTCGTCGATCTTCGGCAACCAGTCACGTCCTATGTAGCGGCTGACCAGCGAACAGGTCGCCTCGCAGATGCCCTCGGTCGGAATCAGGAAGACGATATAGCAGGTGAAAACGATATTGCCGATCGCCAGCGCTTCGGTACTCATGGATTCGAGAATCAGGAAGAACAGAAACCAGCGCAGCGTTTCTACGCCCCCCTGTAGCGCTATGGGGGATGCCAGGCGCCCCAGCAACAGCAGGGACCGATGCTCGAATCTGGGCCGGCGGAAGAACCGGTAGCGTCCGCTGTCGAGACGCCACAGGTAGACGGTGAGGAAGATACAGGTAACGAACTCGGCGCCCACCGAGCCGACCGCAGCACCGCGCATGCCAAGGGCGGGAAAGCCGAAATTGCCAAAGATGAACAGGTAGTTCAGCAACACATCGATGCTGACCAGCAGAAGGGTGGCGGGCACCAGGGCCCGCGATCGGCCGATGCTGACCAGCAGGGCGCTATAGGCGAACGTCGCGCCGGTGAGCACCAGGCCGTAGGCTTCGATCTGGAGATAGTCATCCAGCAGAACCCCCACCTCGTCGGACGTGACGAACCAGTAGCTCACCACTGGCGAGAGCAGCTTGAGCAGCACCGTCAGCGCCAGGCAGATGAGCAGTACCAGTACCAGTCCCTGGCTGAAGATGGCGCCGACCGCCTCGGGTCGGCGCTGGCCAACACGCCGCGCAGTGAGAATCTGGATGCCGTCCACCAGCCCGAGCGGCAGTACCAGGAATAACAGCAATATGGAGTCGGTGACTGCGATCGCCCCCAGCTCGGTCACACCGACCCTTGCCAGAAAGACGGTATCGATCAGGCGATCGAAGGTTTCGGAGGCTTCGACGAAGATGATCGGCAGCGAGACCGTCCAGAGTACTTTCGACAGATTGCCGTTCGCCACGATCCGATACTCACGGGTCGCTTTCAGGCAGTCAGCGCGATCTTGTAGGCATGACGATTCAAGTGCATGACCATACAGGACAGCAGAGCACCGCTCTTGTGAAACTCACTGAGATTGAAATAACTGACCTCCAGCGCCAGGTCGGCAGCAATATCCTCCAGCTTGCGGTTCTTGTGGATTTCCTCGGCGTATTCCTCTGTACTGGCCCTCAGCGAGTGGATGTGCGATGAGTTGAGCACCAGGCTTGGCAGACGTACGCTATTGCAGATGCCGGAGTAACACTCATCGAGACTGACATCGATAATATTGGTGACGCGTTCGAGTTCGGCGATCTTCCGTTTTTCAAGCAACTCGGTGCAGACCAGGGTGTGCTCGCGGGTAATCGGAAATACCAGGCAGTCGAGGTGATAGAGGTAGTGATCGGTCATCGGCAGCTGGATGATGTGCATGTCGAACTTTTCTTCCATCCAGTCGTAAGTTTCCTTTTCAGTCCGGATACCATAGCCGCCAATGTAAATATTGTCGTGCAGGTGCTTCAGTTCGGCCTCACCTTCGAACTTGCTCGGCGCCACATGGACGTCATATCCCATGCTCCGGAAAAACTGGAAGCCGACTGCCGTTTCGGCGCGGCGTGGCTCGGAAGTGAAGTTCGAGATCACGACCGTATTCTTGTCTGAAAAATGATCCAGGACGATACCCAGATTCGCCGTGTACAAGAGATCCTGCAGGCCGGAAAGTTTAGGCGTAGGCAGGATATAAACCAGCGCCTCCGCGCTGATATAGCGGTACAGCTCCATGAACTGGATGCAGGCCTTGGTAAAGTCTGGTTGGCGATCCTATTCCGACAGTTCCGTCATCCAGCAATTGTTGGCCTCTTGAGTCGAATAGGAGAATGGGAAGTTCAACAGGAAGCACGGCCGCTCCAGTTGCGTAGGATTACGCCAGGGGGAAGTCAGCTTTAACTCTGATTGCTCGGCCACCTCGCTGAAGCTGATTTCCAGTCCGTTGAGTTCAGGTTCCGGCGATTCAAGTTCCAGACCATACGCTGGATTCAGAATATTCCGGGCTGCGTCCGCAGTGTGGGTATCCAGTGCTTTCATGGCAGAGAGCTCCTGTCAGGTTAAGGATGGAATGCGGCTCGATCAGCGCGATCATTCCTTGCCACGGCACCTCCTGATTCCACTCGATCAGGAAAAACGGCTTGCGACTCTACTTGCGCTTGTCGGCGTACTCGACGCCGGCAGAATGTCATCTGCTTCATTGGGAAGCTCGTGCATCGTGAGCGGTGTATTTCTCCGGAGAGGGGAACTCTTCTTCAGCGTTTCGATAATGGTTTTTTCTTTTGGAAATGCGTATCAGCGCATCGATGCCCGCCTCGACATGGTCGCCGGTATTCTGCAGCGTCTCGAAAACGAAGTTGGACGAGAGTGGCACGATCAGGTCAACTTGCGAGCCGTAGCGAATCTGGGAGAAGCGCTCTCCCTGGAAGACGGGCTGATGTTGCTTGAGGTTGAAAGGCGTAATGCAATCCACATCGTAGTCGGCGATCTGCAGCACTTAATAACTCATGCCAAGTTCCGGCGAGTCGATCCGATTGACCATGCGCTGGTTGTGATGAAGGTAATCCAGCATGTCCGATGGGATGCGAAGATCCTCCAGAATGTTTGTCTCTACATCGAGCATCGGATTATTGAATGTATCGATAGGCTCCAGCTCCCGGTACGATAGCCGTCCGGGGTAGGGAACACGATTGACGTGGACGTCGAACATGGTCATGAAAATGCCGATGACCAGGCTTTCTGCCTCATATTGCGGATCACGCAAGGCATCCCGTAACGAATAGGGGCGCCCTTTTATATCGACGATGCTTTCATCGCTGCGTACCGTTTTCTGATACAGGATGATGCCGTCGGCCGGGGAAAAGAAATAACTCATGTCCGAGTACGCCGGACGTACGGGGTCCCGGAAAAAGTGATGTTGTGAGATCCAACTGATCGACTTTTCCTTGATTGGGGATATATCGTTCGCCAACCAATCCCTAAGACTCTTTGACATGGGGTCCACCTCAGTTAGTTGCCGTGCAGGTGGTCGAGGACTTCGCCAGCGGCGGACAGGGTAGGGGCCGCCTTCACCGCGCTGTGGAAGTCGCCGGGGAATCCGTCGTTGTTGGACCCGGTGTGGGCGTTGCGCGCTGTTTCGGTAGGCGCTGGATCGAACTGGACGGGCTGGTTCGTCGTTAATTCGGTGGGCAGTTCGATCGCCCAGGGAATTGTCGGTGGGATGGGTGGTATCAGCGGACGCTCGTCGTCATCGTCCGAGCCAGGAGCAACGCCGATAAGTGGTGCAGCGATGGCCGCCGCTGTGGGTTCGAGAAAGGTCCCTCTCGTTCCTGCCGAGGGTTCGTCTTCTTTCCCTGTTCTTCGTTTTTGTCCTGCGACCAAAAGACGGGTGGAACCGCCTGTGTGCCGGCAGGGGGAGGCTGCGAAAGAGCTGGCGACCTTGCCATTGATGCGGATGGAATCGCCGGTGTGACGGACGAGGACAAGCATTTCGACCTCTAGCTGGCGCAACGTTGTCGGTAACGCGCGCCTGCTTTCATAGCATCCCTGTCCTGGATGGGCCGAATCACATCGGCGCTGGGCTTCAATAGAGTGGAGTCCGAAGAACTCCCAACAGTTCCAACCCAAGTAGCCAGTGGCCGTGCCCCTGATACTCGGGGGACTCAACTGCTCGCTAGCGGGTCGGGCGGGCACCCCTCACCCACAGTGCGCCCTGGAAGATTTTCATCATCAACACCTCGCCCGGGTCATGACGTCGAATCGCCATTATGGGTAGACTCGAGTTCCCTATGGCCGATCAGCGCCAGGCGGCTCCCTCAGTCCTGGCGAAGCAGAGTCCAGATGCAGCCCTTGCCTGCACACGAGGCGCCGGAGAGCGCCAATGATGACCGATTCGACGGCCTGACCCGCCTGGCCAGACGCCATTTCGGCGTCATGGCCGCGTTGCTGACCACGGGCACCGAGCAGTGGCAACGGATCAGGACCTGCGATGGCCTTGCCTTTGGCATTGCCGAGTCGATCGTCCCCTTTGGCGTCTGCTGGGTTCACACCGACGGGGTGCTCGTGGTACCCGACCTCCATTGCGACGAACGCTTCCGTGCTCATGAACTGGTAATGGCCGAACCCCAGGTGCGCTTCCTCGCCGGCTGCCCGGTGCGGGCCGAGGATGGCGGTGTGCTCGGCATGCTGTGCCTGTTGCACGACCAACCTCGGGAGCTGGATACGGCCCAACTGCTTTTGCTTCGCGAACTGGCCCGGCTGGCGGCCGACCTGCTGGCGCGTGAGCGAGCCGATGCCGAGCTGCGGCGGGAGCTGGAGGTGCTGCGCGGAAGCGAACGGCGCATGGCGCTGGCCATCGCCGGAAGCGGTACCGGCATCTGGGACCGCAATGTGACCACCGGCGAGATCCACTATTCCACCGGCTGGAAGGCCATGCTGGGCTACGCCGAGCATGAAGTGGGCAATCGCATCGAGGAGAGCTACACCCGCGTCCACCCGGCGGACCTGGACTATGTGAGGGCCACCATCCAGGCCCACTTCGAGCGGCGCACCGAGGCATACGAAGTGGAGCACCGCATCCGTTGCCGGGACGGCAACTACAAATGGGTCTGCAGCCGCGGCAAGGTGGTCGAGCGCGATGGCGCCGGCAATCCATTGCGCATGATAGGTACCACCACGGACATCACCGCCATGCGCAGCATGTCCGAGCAGGTGCAGCAGACCGCCACGCTGCTGACCGACCTGACGGACGAAATCCCCGGCATGGTCTTCCAGTTCCGCCGCGACCCGGACGGCCACTCGTACTTCGCCTACGCCAGTGCCGGCGTCCGGGATATCTGCGGGCTCACGCCGGAGCAGTTGAAGGCTGATGCCCGGGTGATGCAGACGATCGTCCATCCGGACGACCTGCTGCTGTTCCTCGAATCGCTAGAGGCTTCTGCCCGCAGCCTGGCGCCCTGGCACCTGGAGTTTCGGGTGCAATTGCCGGGGCAGGGGATCTCCTGGCGCCAGGGCGAGGCGCAACCCCGGCGGCTGGACGATGGCAGCGTGCTCTGGCACGGCTTCATCACCGACATCACCGAGCGCAAGCAGATCGAGGCCGAGTTGCAGGTGTTCGCCACCACCGACTCCCTCACCCAGCTCGCCAACCGCCGTCACTTCATGCAGCAACTCGAAGCCGAACTGGGCCGGGTGCAGCGCAGCGCCGGCCACCGCGGTGCGATCCTGATGTTCGACCTGGATCACTTCAAGGCGATCAACGACCGCTGGGGACACTCGGTGGGCGACCAGTCGCTGCGGCATTTCGCGGCGATCCTCGGCAAGCAATTGCGCAAGACCGACGCGGCCGGACGGATGGGCGGCGAAGAGTTCGCCGTGATACTGAGCGATGCCGATATCGACGAGGCGGTCACCTTCGCCCGGCGCATCCAGCAAGAGCTGTGCGGCGCCCCCGTGGTGCATGGCGATGAGCGAATCCCCCTGGCCATCAGCGTCGGTATCTCCACCCTCGACGCCCATGACGCCAGCGCCGAGTCCGCGCTGTCGCGCAGCGACATCGCGCTGTATCGCGCCAAACGGGCCGGCCGCAACCGTATCGAGTGCAACTGAGAGCGGGTCAGGACATGCGTGGCGGACGCTGATACTGGTGAGTGTTGTGCTGGCTGGTTGCGTGTCGGGTTGGCAGGGGCGCGGATCGTCATCCCCGAAATCCGCGACTAATCTCCCTTACAACCGAGCGGCAGGAGTCCGGGCCGCTCTCTGACTGGCAGGGGAGCCGATCACCATGGACAGCACGCAAGACGCCTACAAGACAGCTACCGTCCTCGTCGTCGACGACACACCGGACAACCTGATGCTGATGGCCGACCTGCTCAAGGACAGGTACCGGGTCAAGGCCGCCAACAGCGGCGAGAAGGCCCTGCGTCTGTTGCAGGCCGACCCGCTGCCGGACCTGATCCTGCTCGACATCATGATGCCGGGGCTGTCTGGCCATCAGGTGGCGGAACAACTCAAGCTGGCCCCGCGCACCCGCGATATTCCCATCATCTTTCTCACCGCCATGGCTTCGATGGAAGACGAGATTCTGGGGTTGGAGCTGGGGGCCGTGGACTACATCACCAAACCCATCAGTCCGCCGGTGGTTCTGGCGCGGGTGGAAACCCAGCTGAAGATCAAGGAAGCTGCCGACTTCCTGCGTGACCAGAACGATTATCTGGAGCAGGAAGTCCAGCGTCGTACTCGCGAGGTGATGGCCATCCAGGACGTGACCATCCAGGCCATGGCCTCGCTGGCGGAAACCCGGGACAACGAGACTGGCAACCACATCCGCCGCACCCAGAACTACGTGAAGCTGCTGGCGGAGTTGCTGCGCGATCATCCGCGTTTCAGGCACGTTCTCAACGACGAGACCATTGGCCTGCTGTTCAAGTCGGCGCCCCTGCACGACATCGGCAAGATCGGCATTCCCGATTACATCCTGCTCAAGCCGGGGCGCTTGACCCCGGATGAGTTCGAGATCATGAAAACCCACACCACCCTGGGGCGGGACGCCATCCAGCATGCCGAGGATCAGTTAGGCATCTCGGTGGACTTCCTGCGACTGGCCAAGGAAATCGCCTACAGCCACCAGGAGAAGTGGGATGGCAGCGGCTATCCCGAGGGACGGGCTGCGGACGATATCCCCATCAGCGCGCGACTGATGGCCGTGGCGGATGTCTACGACGCGCTGATCAGCCGGCGCGTGTACAAGCCCGGAATGCCCCACGAGCAGGCAGTGGAGATCATCCGCCAGGGGCGTGGCTCGCACTTCGATCCGGATATCTGCGACGCCTTCCTGACGTATCACGAGCAGTTCCGCGCCATTGCCGAACGCTTCGCTGACAGCGACCAGGACATGGCCAAGCAACTGGCTGCCCTCGAGCGCATCGCCGAGGAGCCCTGAGCGCCAGCGTGACCTGCCTGGATTCGGCAAACGGGGAATGGCCATGAACAGAGTGTTTGCCCTGCTTGAGCGCCTGCCGTTGCGCCACAAGCTGGTCCTGAGCTTTGCCGCGCTGCTGGCGCTGATCCTGGTGCTCGGGGTGCAGAGCCTGCATACGCAGGAACTGCTGAAGCGCAATATGCAGCAGCTGTACCAGAAGGACCTGGTCGGTGCCGCCCACCTGCAGGAGGCGCGCGCGCAACTGCCGCATCTGGTGCAGGCGCTGCAGCGTGCCGTCGGCACCAGCAGCGCAGAGATACGCGTCGACGCGCTGAAGCAGCTGAATGACACCCGGGAGCGCCTGCAGGAGGCCCTGGCCCAGGCGCGGCCGACCCTGCGCCTCCAGCAAAGCCTGGTGCAACTGGCTGAGCTGGAATTGCTGGTGGAGCGCATTCAGCGTGGTGGCGAGGAAGCGCTGGAGCTGGCCGGCAAGGGCTACCAGGGGCAGGCGCTGATGCTGCTCAACAGCAGCGAGTTCCAGGACCTGGACCAGCAGGCCGACGACCTGCTCAACCGGATGGCCCAGGTCAAGGAAACCTTTATCCATGACACGGCCAAGCAGATCGCCGAGTTCTCCAAGTCCAGCACTACGCTCACCTATGTACTGCTGCTGGGTGGGCTGACCCTGGCGTTGCTGCTGTCCAGCCTGGCAAGCCGTTCGATTCGGCTGCCACTGAACCGGGTGCGTGCCGCCGTCGACCACCTGGCGGCGGGGCAGCTGGAGCAGCACATCCCCCATACCGATATGGAGAACGAGACGGGCGACCTGGCGCGCGCCATCGCCATGCTGCAAACCAAAGCCCAGCAGCTTGAGCGGCAGCGCTGGATCCAGGCGCAGACGGCACAGTTGCAGGCCGACCTGCCGCAGGCGACCGCACCGCATGAGCTGGCGCTGACCTTTCTTCGGCACATGGCCGGCACGCTCGGCATCTGCCAGGGCGTGGTCTACAACCTGCGCCAGGGCAGCGATCATCTTGAGCTGATGGGCAGCTATGCCACCGATCCGGAGTACCCGCCGGAAGCATCGGTCGCCCTGGGGGCTGGTTTACTCGGGCAGTGCGCGCTGGACCGCACGCCCCGTCAGTTCGAGGGTTTGCCGCAGGCGTTTGGTCGCTTGCGCACGCAGTTGGGTGAGCTGCCGGCCAGCTACCTGCTGTTGCAGCCGATCCTGCGTGGGGACCGGCTGCATGGCGTGCTCGAACTGGCCGGGTTCCAGGCGCCGGGTGAGCGCGAGATGGCGCTGTTGCAGGAGGCGTTGCCGAGACTGGCCGGCGCCATGGCGTTGATGGAGCGCAACCTGGCGGTGCAGGAACTGCTTGCACAAACGCGTCGACAGGCCGACGAAATGGGCGCCCAGGCATTGCAGCTGGAGCGCCAGGCGCAGGAGCTGGAAGCCCAGCAGAGCGCGTTGCGTGCTACGGAAGCCTGGTACCGGGGCATCATCGAGGCGGCGCCGGACGGCATGCTTGTAATAGGCGCGGACGGTCGCATCCTGATGACCAACCCCCAGTTGGACAGCCTGTTCGGCTACTCAACGGGCGAATTGATCGGCGAGTCCGTCGAACGCCTCGTGCCCAGCGCCGCTCGCGTGCGCCACGTGGAGTTGCGCAATGGTTTCATCGACCATGGCAGCACCCGGCAGATGGGCGCCTACCTCGAAGACCTGCAGGGCGTGCGCAAGGACGGCAGCCTGTTCTCCGTGGAGATCGGCCTGTCGCACCTGCCGACTCTGGAGGGGCGCGGGACCTGCGTTTGCGCCTCGGTGCGCGACGTCAGCGAACGGCGCCGGCTGCAGGCGGCACTCAAGGCCAGCGAGACGCAGCTGCGCGCGGTGCTCGACAGCAGCCCGGTGGCCATGTTGATCCGCGGCGACGACGGCCTGCCGAGCTACTGCAATCCGGAGCTGGATAGCCTGTTCGGCACTGACCGCGAGCGGCTTGCTGAATCGGACGAGGGCCGCTTCTGGCGCGACCAGCTGGCGCGCCAGCGCTTTCTCGCCGCCGCCGCCGAGGGTGAGGTGCTCAACTTCGAGGCCAGCCTGCAGCAGGAGTCGGGCGAGGGCTTCGAAGTGCTGCTCTCGGCCGTGCCGCTGACCCTCGGCGAGCGGCGCATCGCGGTCGAGTGGTACTTCGACATCACCGCGCGCAAGCAGGCTGAAGCCGTGGTCCAGCGCGCACGGGAGATGGCCGAGGAGGCGACGCGGGCCAAGAGCGACTTCCTGGCCAACATGAGCCACGAGATCCGCACACCGATGAACGCCATCATCGGTATGAGCCATCTCGCGTTGCGCACCGAGCTCGATCCACGGCAGCGCAACTACATCGAGAAAGTGCACCGCTCGGCTGAGAATCTGCTGGGGATCATCAATGACATCCTCGACTTCTCCAAGATCGAAGCCGGCAAGATGGACCTCGAGATCATTCCCTTCCGCCTGGAGGACGTGCTGGAGAACTTCGCCAGCATGGTCGGCCTGAAAGCGGAGGACAAAGGCCTGGAGCTGCTCTACAGCACCCCGGCCGACCTGCCCACCGCGCTACTCGGCGATCCGCTGCGCCTGGGGCAGGTGTTGGTCAACCTGGGCAACAACGCAGCGAAGTTCACCGAGCGGGGCGAGATCGTGGTCGGCGTGGAGCGCGTCGGTGGCGACGAGGCGCGGGTGGAGCTGCACTTCTGGGTACGCGACACCGGCATCGGCATGAGCGAGGAACAGTGCGAGCGGATGTTCCTGTCCTTCAGCCAGGCCGACAGCTCCACGACCCGCAAGTACGGCGGCACCGGTCTCGGCCTGGCCATCTCCAAGCGTCTGGTGGAGCTGATGGGCGGGCGCATCTGGGTGGAAAGCGCGCTCGGCAGCGGCTCCACCTTCCACTTCAGCCTGAGCCTGGGCGTGCAGCGCGACGCGCAGCCACGGCGCATGTTCACCGCCGACGAACTGCTGGGTATCCGCGTGCTGGTCGTGGACGACAATGCCAGCGCCCGCGAAATCCTCTCCGGCATGGCCAGCAGTTACGGCGTGGAGGTGGACGTGGCGGACAGCGGTAGAGCGGCATTGCGGGTGCTGGTGGAGGCCGAGCAGAGGAATCTGCCCTACGACCTGGTGCTGATGGACTGGCGTATGCCCGGCATGGACGGCGTGGAGACGGTGCGGCAAATGCATGCGGCCAACCTGGCGCGTACACCGTCGGTGATCATGGTTACCGCCTTTGGCCGTGAAGAGGTGCGCGAGCAGGCGGAGCGCCAGGGCGTGCACCTGCCGGTGGTGCTGACCAAGCCGGTGACACCTTCCACGCTGCTCGAAGCGTTGGGTACGGTACTGGGCAAGGTGCCGCAGGCCGACACCCGGGCCAGCGAGCGCTGCGGGCAGAGTGCTAGCGACATGGCCAGCCTCAGAGGGGCGCGCCTTTTGCTGGTGGAGGACAACGAACTCAACCGCGAACTGGCCGGCGAACTGTTGCAGAGTGCGGGCATCGATTTGCGCCAGGTTGTCGATGGACAGCAGGCGCTCGACTTGCTGGACCAGGACGCGGACTTCGATGGTGTACTGATGGATTGCCAGATGCCGGTTATGGATGGCTATACCGCTACCCGCCGGATTCGTCAGCAACCACGCTTCGCCGATCTGCCGGTGATCGCCATGACCGCCAATGCCATGGCCGGCGACCGCGAGCGGGCCCTGGCCAGTGGCATGAACGACCATATCTCCAAGCCGCTGAACGTGGCCGGCATGTTCGCTACCCTGGCCAGGTGGATCAGGCCTGGCGCGCGCCGACAGGCTGCAGCGCCTGTGGTGGGGGCTCCCGAGGCGGCCGCTGGACTGCCCGACAGCCTGGCGGGGATCGACCTGGCCGCTGGCCTGGCGATCTGCATGGGCAAGCGCGACCTCTATCTACGCCTGTTGCGCAAGTTTCACGCGACCCAATTGCACTTTGGCGAACAGTTCCAGTCGGCGCGCGCCAGCGATGACCCGTCGGCGGCCGCCCGTCTGGCCCATAGCCTGCGCGGCACCGCTGGCAATATCGGTGCTGCAGGCGTGGCGCAGGCGGCGGCTGCGCTGGAGCAGGCTTGCCTGGCCGGTGAGGCGACTGAGGTAGTTCAGGCCAGGCTGGCGGAGGTCGAGCATGGCCTGGCGCCAGTGCTGGAAGCACTCGCCGGCCTTGCGCCATCGAGCCCCGCCACTGAACCGCCCGCCATGCGGTCTTCCCGGCCGCAGTTCGAGATCCGCCTCGCACAACTGAAGCGGCTTCTGGCCGAAAGCGACACGGCGGCCGTCGATGCCCTGAAAACACTGGAGGCCATGGCTCCTGGCATCGCGGCAGCGGAAGTTCTGTCCAGGGTGGCGCAACAGGTCGAACTCTTCGAATTCGACAGGGCACTGGAGTTGCTGCAGGAGATGGCGAGTGAATAAACATCCACCCCCCGTGCACAAGGCCACCCCCTTTCGCCTGGTCTGGCCCGTAGGGTGCGCTGTGCGCACCGCTTCCGGGATCGGCTTTCACTTCCCCGGAATTCCGCGAAGAACCCTTTTTCAGCTCCAACCCTCCAGGCGAAGGGTCGCCCGCACCAGTCGCTGTTCTTCCTGCTCAATTTCCTTGAGGCTGTCACGAATGCCATGGATGTGGTCACGGGCGGCGCGTTGGGCCTGCTCCGGAAGCCGCTCGATGACCGCGTGGTAGAGCCGTGAGTGCTGGCGGTCCAACTGCTTCAGGCTGAGTGGCCGGTGATAGAGGTTGTTCACCGAGGCGAAGACCGAACTCAGCATCAGGTCGGTGAGCGATTGCAGGGTGTGGACCAGCACCGGGTTGTGGGAAGCCTCGCAGATTGCCAGGTGGAAAGCATGGTCCAGCCTCGCGTGTTCCTGGGAGTCCAATCCCTCCGGGCTCTGGTGGGCGGCGAGCATTTCCTCGTAACGCCGTGTGATCAGCACGAAGTCGGCGTCTGTTCCGCGCAGGGCGGCCAGCCGCGCCGATTCACCCTCCAGCAGGGCCCGTACTTCCAGCAGGTCGTAGAGCGTGCGGGGCTGCGAGCTGAACAGGTGCATCAAGGGGCTCGCATCCCGGGGGCCGGTGAGTTCGGCGACGAAGGAACCGCGCCCCTGGCTGGTCTCGATGATTCCGCGTCCGCGAAGTACCCGCAGGCCCTCGCGCAGGGCTGAGCGGGAGATCCCCAGCTTGTCGCATAGGCGGCGTTCCGAGGGCAGTGCCTGCCCGGTCTTGAGCACACCATCGACGATCAGTTGCTCGATGCGCTCGGCTACCACATCGGCTACCTGGCGGCGTTCACCGTCTTTCGTGCTAGGCATTTCTTCCGTTCCAAACTGGTAGGACCAGTCAAAAAGTGAAACACGACTACATCGTGGAGTGCTCTACAGCTTAGATAAATACTGGAGTTCCCATAAGTATAGAAACGTACTGTTCCTCAAAAACTGGTCGGACCAGTGCTCAGCGCAATGGACGATCGGGTAGGGCAGGCTGATGATGGTCATTACCGACGGTCACCGCCGGCATCAAAACAACAAGACCAAAGAGCCTGCCATGAACATCCTCTACGACGAGCGCGTCGACGGCGTGCTGCCGAGAGTCGACAAAGCCGCGTTGCTGACCGAAATGCGCGAGTGTTTGCCGGATCTCGAAATCCTCCATCGCGAGGAGGACCTCCGCCCCTACGAATGCGACGGCCTTTCCGCCTACCGCACTACGCCCATGCTGGTTGTCTTGCCGGAGCGTGTCGAGCAGGTGGAGACCCTGCTCAAGCTCTGCCACCAGCGTCGCGTGCCGGTGGTGGCCCGGGGCGCGGGTACGGGCCTGTCAGGTGGGGCGCTCCCCCTGGAGCAAGGCATCCTGCTGGTGATGGCACGCTTCAACCGCATCCTCGAAGTGAACCCGGTCGGGCGCTACGCCCGTGTCCAGCCCGGTGTGCGCAACCTGGCTATCTCCCAGGCGGCGGCGCCCTTCGATCTCTATTACGCCCCGGACCCGTCCTCGCAGATTGCCTGTTCCATCGGCGGCAATGTCGCGGAGAACGCCGGTGGCGTGCATTGCCTGAAGTACGGCCTGACCGTGCACAACCTGCTCAAGGTGGACATCCTCACCGTCGAAGGCGAGCGCCTGACCCTGGGCTCCGACGCCCTGGACAGCCCCGGCTTCGACCTGCTGGCCCTGTTCACCGGCTCCGAAGGCATGCTCGGAGTGGTCACCGAAGTCACCGTCAAGCTGCTGCCCAAGCCCCAGGTGGCCAAGGTGCTGCTGGCGGCCTTCGACTCGGTGGAGAAGGCCGGCCGCGCGGTGGGCGACATCATCGCCGCCGGCATCATCCCGGGTGGTCTGGAGATGATGGACAACCTGGCCATTCGTGCCGCCGAGGACTTCATCCACGCCGGCTACCCGGTGGACGCCGAAGCCATCCTGCTCTGCGAACTGGACGGGGTCGAGGCGGACGTCCACGACGACTGCGAACGGGTGCGCCAGGTGCTGGAAGCCGCCGGTGCGAACGAGGTACGCCAGGCTCGGGACGAAGCCGAGCGCGTGCGATTCTGGGCCGGGCGCAAGAATGCCTTCCCGGCGGTGGGGCGGATCTCCCCCGATTACTACTGCATGGACGGCACCATCCCCCGTCGCGAACTGCCTGGCGTGCTGCGCGGTATTGCCGATCTTTCCGCCGAATACGGCCTGCGGGTCGCCAACGTATTCCATGCCGGCGACGGCAACATGCACCCGCTGATCCTCTTCGATGCCAACCAGCCGGGTGAGCTGGAACGCGCCGAAGCGCTCGGCGGGAAGATCCTCGAACTCTGCGTGGCGGTGGGCGGCAGCATCACCGGCGAGCACGGTGTGGGGCGCGAGAAGATCAACCAGATGTGTGCCCAGTTCAACGCGGACGAGATCACGCTGTTTCACGCCGTGAAGGCGGCCTTCGACCCCACCGGACTGCTCAACCCCGGCAAGAACATCCCGACCCTGCATCGTTGCGCCGAGTTTGGTGCGATGCATGTGCACATGGGTCAGCTGCCTTTCCCGGAACTGGAGCGCTTCTGATGAGCCACGCATTTGACGCCAGCAACCACCTGCTCGAGCAGGTCCGCGCGGCGCTTGCCGAAGGCAGCGCCCTGCGCATCCGGGGCGGTGACAGCAAGGCCCGCATCGGCAGGCAGGTGACGGGCCTGGAACTGGATACCCGCGAGCACCGTGGAATCGTCAGCTACGACCCCACCGAGCTGGTGGTCACCGTGCGTGCCGGTACGCCTCTGGCAGAACTGGAACGGGTGCTGAACGAAAAGAATCAGTGGCTGGCCTGTGAGCCGCCGCACCTGGGCGATGGTGCCACGGTGGGCGGCATGGTCGCTGCGGGATTGTCCGGCCCACGTCGGCCCTGGGCGGGCTCAGTGCGCGACTTCGTCCTCGGCACCCGTGTCATCACCGGCCTGGGTAAGCACCTGCGCTTCGGCGGCGAGGTGATGAAGAACGTCGCCGGCTACGACCTGTCGCGACTGATGGCTGGCAGCTTTGGTTGCCTGGGTGTACTGACCGAGGTCTCTCTCAAGGTGCTGCCGAGACCGCGTGCCGTGGCCAATCTGCGCCTGGCGGTGGATCTGCCGGAAGCCCTGCGCAAGCTGGCCGAGTGGGGACAGCAACCGCTGCCCCTCAGCGCCGCCTGCCATGACGGCGAGGCCCTGCACCTGCGCCTGGAGGGCGGTGAAGGTTCGGTGGCCGCGGCCCGCGAACGACTGGGTTGCGAAACCGTCGAGCCTGGCTTCTGGGAGGCGCTCAAGGAGCAGTGCTTGCCGTTCTTCGATGACCCGCGTCCGCTCTGGCGGCTTTCGCTGCCCAACGCCTGCCCGGTCCTGGATCTGCCCGGTACTCAACTGGTGGATTGGGGCGGGGCGCAGCGTTGGTTGAAATCCGACGCATCGGCCGAGGAGATCCGCTCCATCGCCCAGAAGGCCGGAGGACACGCCATTTGTTTCGACGGTGGTGAAAGTCCCTTCCATCCGTTGCCGGAGCCGCTGCTGCGCTACCACCGCCAGCTCAAGGCACAACTGGACCCGCAGGGGATATTCAACCCCGGGCGTATGTACGCGGACGTTTGAGGCGACCCATGCAAACCCATTTGAGTGAACAGGCGCGCGCCCTGCCGCGCGGTGAAGAAGCCGAAGCCATCCTGCGCAGCTGCGTGCACTGTGGCTTCTGCAATGCGACTTGTCCCACTTACCAGTTGCTGGGTGACGAGTTGGACGGCCCGCGTGGGCGTATCTACCTGATGAAGCAGGTCCTGGAGGGCCATGAGCCCAGTGCCAGTACCTTGCAGCACCTGGATCGCTGCCTGACCTGCCGCAACTGCGAAACCACCTGTCCCTCCGGCGTGCAGTATCACAACCTCCTGGATATCGGCCGCGCCGTGGTCGAAGAGCGGGTGCCGCGTTCGCTCGGCGAACGCGTGCTTCGTGGCGGATTGCGCACTGTCGTACCCCACGCCGGGCTGTTCAAGGCGCTGGTGAAGGCCGGCAATGCCTTCCGACCGTTGCTGCCGGAGGGCCTCAAGGCCAAGCTGCCGCGCGAGGTTCGTCCTGCACGACCGCGCCCCAACCTGCGGCATGACCGTCGCGTGCTGATGCTGGAGGGGTGCGTGCAGCCCGGCCTGTCGCCCAATACCAATGCCGCTGCCGCGCGGGTGCTGGACCGTCTGGGGATCAGTGTGGTTCCGGCCCGTGAGGCGGGCTGCTGCGGCGCAGTGGACTATCACCTCAATGCCCAGGAGACAGGTCTGGACCGGGCCCGGCGCAATATCGACGCCTGGTGGCCCGCCATCGAAGCCGGCGCCGAAGCCATCGTCCAGACCGCCAGCGGTTGCGGAGCCTTCGTCAAGGATTACGGCCACCTGCTGATGCACGACCCGGATTACGCAGCGCGCGCACAGCGGGTCAGTTCGCTGGCCAAGGATCTGGTGGAAGTGCTACGCGATGCGCCGTTGGAAGCCCTTGGCATCCGAACCGACCTGCGCCTGGCCTTCCACTGCCCGTGCACCCTGCAACATGCCCAGAAGCTGGGTGGCGCCGTGGAAGCTGTGCTGACCCGCCTGGGGTTCCATCTCACGTCGGTACCCGACTCGCACCTGTGCTGCGGCTCTGCCGGCAGCTATTCGATCACCCAGCCGGAGCTGTCGCGGCAGTTGCGTGACAACAAGCTCAACGCCCTGGAAAGCGGTCAGCCCCAAGTGATCGCCACCGCCAACATCGGTTGCCAGACCCATCTCGACGGCGCCGGCCGGACACCAGTGAGGCACTGGATCGAACTGGTGGATGAAGCGCTTGGCTAGGCCAACCCATGCAAACTCAATGAGTACTCGAGGACATCCCATGCACACCAAAGCCGTGCTCAGCCAGAGCGACGTTACCCGCATCCTCGCCGCCGCCCGTGCCGAGGCCCAAAGCCACCAATGGAATGTGGCCATCGCTGTAGTGGATGACGGCGGCCATCCGTTGGCCCTGGAGCGCCTCGATGGCTGCGCTCCCATCGGTGCCTACATCGCCACGGAGAAGGCGCGGACCGCGGCGCTTGGTCGACGCGAGACCAAGTTCTACGAGGACATGGTCAACAGCGGGCGCAATGCATTCCTTTCCGCACCGCTGCTCACGTCCCTGGAGGGCGGTGTGCCGGTGCTGGTGGATGGCCAGGTAGTGGGGGCCGTGGGCGTTTCCGGTGTGAAGTCCGATCAGGATGCCCAAGTCGCCCGTGCTGGCGCCGAATGCCTGGCCCGAATTGGAACGGAGAACGCCCATGAGTAACCACATTGCCCGCCATCGCCTGAACGTTGCCGCTGAACTGGTTGCCTTCATCGAACAGGAGGCATTGCCCGGCACCGGCGTTGACCCGGCTGCCTTCTGGTTGGGGTTCGATGCCCTGGTCCACGATCTGGCCCCCAGGAATCGTGACCTGCTGGCCGAGCGGGATAGATTGCAGGCTGAGTTGGACGCCTGGCACCGCTCGAACCCTGGTCCAATTCGTGACATGGCCGCGTACCAGGCTTTCCTGGGAGGCATTGGTTACCTGGTGCCGCAGCCGGAACGCGTGCAGGTCAGCACGGCCAATGTCGACTCGGAGCTGGCCGAACAGGCTGGCCCGCAATTGGTGGTGCCGGTGTCCAACTCCCGCTATGCGCTCAATGCTGCCAATGCCCGCTGGGGCTCCCTTTACGACGCACTCTATGGCACCGATGTGATTCCCGAGACGGATGGCGCCGAGAAGGGGACTGGCTACAACCCATTGCGTGGTGCCCGAGTGATCGCCTTCGCCCGAGCTTTCCTCGACCAAGCGGCGCCGCTGGCTGAGGGCTCCCACTCCGATGCTACTGCCTACGCGGTTAGAGACGGCCAGTTGGTGGTCTACCTGGGCACGCGCGAAACTGGCCTTCGCGAGCCGCTTCGTTTCATTGGCTACCAGGGTGAAGCCGATGCGCCCAGTGCCGTGCTGTTGAAAAATCACGGGCTCCACTTCGAAATCCAGATCGACCGCGACAGCACCGTTGGCCGGACTGACGCAGCAGGGGTGAAGGATGTGCTGCTGGAGGCCGCCCTCAGCACCATCATGGACTGCGAGGACTCGGTAGCTGCCGTGGACGCCGCGGACAAGGTGCAGGTCTACCGCAACTGGTTGGGCCTGATGAAGGGCGACCTGGTCGAGGAAGTCAGCAAGGGTGGCAGGACCTTCACCCGGAAGCTCAATCCCGATCGTCGCTATGTAGCTGCCGATGGTTCCGAATTGCAGCTGCCGGGTCGCTCCCTGATGTTCGTGCGCAACGTCGGCCACCTGATGACCAACCCAGCCATCCGTGATGGTGACGGCCACGAGATTCCCGAAGGCATCCTGGACGCGGTGCTGACTACCCTGGCTTCACTGCATGATCAGAAGAGCCGCCGCAACTCGCGGCGGGGCTCCATCTATATCGTCAAACCGAAAATGCATGGTCCAGTGGAGGTTGCTTTTGCCGATGAACTCTTCAGCCGCGTAGAAGATCTGCTGGGCCTTCAGCGCCACACCTTGAAGATGGGGATCATGGACGAGGAGCGGCGCACCAGCGTCAACCTCCAGGCCTGTATTGCCGCCGCGTCCGCGCGGGTGGCTTTTATCAACACCGGCTTCCTCGATAGGACCGGTGACGAGATGCACAGTGCCATGGAAGCGGGGCCGATGCTGCGCAAGGGCGACATGAAGTCCACCGCCTGGATACAGGCTTATGAACGCAACAACGTGTTGGTCGGCCTGGCGAGCGGGCTACGCGGCCGCGCGCAGATCGGCAAGGGGATGTGGGCGATGCCGGATCTCATGGCTGCCATGTTGGAGCAGAAGATCGCCCATCCCAGGGCCGGCGCAAACACCGCTTGGGTTCCATCTCCGACCGCGGCCACTCTGCATGCTCTGCATTACCACCAGGTGGACGTGCAGGCGGTACAGCGTGAGTTGGAGCAGGTCGACCTCGCCTCCGAACGAGACGGTTTGCTGAATGGTCTGCTAACCGTGCCGGTGACCGAAAAGCCTGATTGGAGTGGGGAGGCAATACGCGAGGAGTTGGAAAACAACGCCCAGGGTCTGCTCGGCTATGTGGTGCGTTGGGTGGAGCAGGGCATTGGTTGCTCCAAAGTGCCGGACATCCATGATGTGGGCCTGATGGAAGACCGTGCCACCCTGCGTATCTCCAGTCAGCACTTGGCCAACTGGCTGCGTCATGGCGTGGTCAGTCGGGAGCAGGTGCTGGAGGTGCTGCAACGCATGGCCAAAGTGGTAGACCAGCAAAATGCCGGTGATCCCGATTACCGGCCCATGGCACCGGACTTCGAGCGGTCGACAGCCTTCCAGGCGGCTTGCGCCTTGGTGTTCGAAGGCAGCACGCAGCCCAGTGGCTATACCGAACCGCTGCTGCATCGATTCCGTCTGGCGTTCAAGAAGTCGAACTAGCCGGGGTCGAAAAGTCGCAGGACTCCTTGCTGGGTAGCCAGTAAGGATTGCCTGTATCGGCACAATCGCCAGCGTCAGCCTTTGGCCAAGGCTGTGAAAAAACCTTGGCATCGGCCTTGCCGAGATTGGATGGATTCAAGCTCCGCAGGGCCGGCCATGGAGCGCTTCCTCCGAGAACTCGCCAAGCCTCCTGGCGACCACCACGGTCGCGACGCTGTTGCCGATGGCGTCTGCAGCCCAGGTCGGTATCACCCCGCTGGGCGAAGCGATACCGACCCACCACGGGTTTACAGCGAGCCGAACCGCACCTCCACGCTCAGGCTGCCCAGGTTATCGCGCAGGCCGACACCGTAGCGGCCGACCAGGTCGTCGTTGATGCACAGTTGCAGCTCACCTTGCTGGCCGTGCGGCAACTGGGCCATGGCACCGATCAGGAAGGGCGTGCCATTGCTGCCGATACGGCCGATCAGCGCGCCTTCGTTGGCCCCTGGCAGGGTGTAGCCGGGTTTGGCGATCAACCCGGCATGGCCGTCGCCGCCGACCATGCCAGTGGCCGGGTTGGCGGTCCACTGCCCGCCGCGGCACACCGCCAGCTGCCAGCTGTACCCGTTGACCTGCACGCCGGTGCCCTGCCACGCCTGGTTGGCCTGCACCTGGACCGTGCGCGCCAGCAGGTCGCTGGCCACGCTGTCGGCAGCCTGGAACGCCAGGGCGGTGAGGGTCAGGGTCGGGTTGGCGGTGCCGGTGGTGGGGAACACGCCGTCGCCGACCAGGAACAGGTTGCTGTGGTCCCAACTGCGCTGATGCTTGTCGACCACCGAGGTGGTCGGGTCGGCGCCCATGCGGTAGGTGCCCATCAGGTGGCCTGCGCCCTGATAGCTGTAGGTCTCGCCCTGGTAACTGAAGACACCGGGCGGGGAGTTCGCGATGGACGGGTTGAGGTCGGTCAGCTCCTCGGCGCCGAGCAGCTCGGTGATGATGTAGGTCGCGGCTGCGCGCGCCTGCTTGAAGCCCTCCTTGGTGTAGTCCGAGAAGTCGTAGTGGATTTCCGGCCGTGGGATACCGAGGTGGTCGGTGTACTCCCTGGACGGCAGCACCTGGCACAGCGCCTGGTCGGGGTTGTCCTCCATCTGCTCCACCAGGAAGCCGATGCGGAACTGGCGGGTGAAGACGCTGTTGAGTTTCTGCACCAGCGCCGTGCCGAACAGCGCCTGGGACGGCTGGCCCGACTGCGACGGCAGCGGGTTGGCGTGGCCGTTGTTGGTGCCGTCGATGAAGTCGCAGACCGTGGTGTAGGGATCGTTCGCCGGCCAGTTCCAGCCCTCGTTGCCGATCTCGATGCGCCAGGCCGCGCGCCCCTTGCGGAAAGCGCCGTCGCGCAGGCTCTCGATGCCCGAGGTGGACAACGGCCCGCGATAGGGGAACAGCGGCTTGCCCTCCGGCATCAGGCCCCAGGCCAGGTACACCGGGTGGTCGGCCAGGCTGCGCCCGACCTGGCCGCTGCTGTTGGCCACGCCTTTCGGGCACTGCGGCGACGCCGAGTTGAGCAGCAGCTTGGGTGTTTCGATGGCGTGGGCGGCGATCACGTAGCGCTTGCCTTGGGCCAGGCCGGTGCCGGTGGCCGGTCCGGTGCCGGTGGCGTACTGGATGAATTCGATGCCGCTGACCTGGCCGTCGGGTCCCACCTGCACGCGGCTGGCCACGCTCTGGTAGAGGACGCGCACGTTGCCGGTATCCAGAGCCTTGTTCATGGTCACGGTGGCGTCATATTTGGCCTGGATCGGGCAGATCGGCGTGCAGCTGGTGTTGCCGGCGCAGACCCGGCGCCCGTCATAGGGCTGCGAGTTGCGCCCGGCCGGAGTCGGGCTGACCAGTAGCGGCAGGCCCTGGAACAGCTTGCCGTTCACCGCGGCCGCCAGGCCCTGATCCACCAGCGATGCGGGAATGCCGTGCATCGGGTACTGGTAGCCCGGCGGGAAGGACACGCCCAGATAGCTCTGCGCGGTGACATCGGCGGACACACCGATTTCCGCCTCTGCGCGGCAGTAGGCGGTTTGCAGGTCGGCATAGCTGAGGGGCCAGTCCACCCCGACGCCATAGGCCGATTTCATGCGGAAGTCGTTCGGCACCAGGCGCAGGGCCGTGCCCATCCAGTGCCACATCGTGCCGCCGCCGAGACGCTCGTAGGTGCTGCTGAAGGTCAGCGGTCCTTTCTGCACCAGGTAACTTTTCTGCGGGTTCTGCCAGCCGTTGATCAGGTCCGCCACCGTGGCCCGCGGCGCATTCTGCTGGGCGGGGTCCAGGGCCAGCTCATCCGGCGGGTAGGGCGCTTCCGGCGCCTTGAGGATCGCCGTGTAGAAACGCTCCAGGTACTCGCTGCGATTGGGCGGAATCGCCGGTCCGGACTCCAGCACCAGCACCTTCAGCCCGGCCAGGCCCAGTTGATAGGCCATCACGCTGCCGGACATGCCGCCGCCCACCACCACTACATCCGCTTGTTCAGTGTTCATGCGCTCGGCCCTCCATTGGCGGGTACACCGGTAAAGTCCTCCAGGCTCGGCGGCTCAGCAGCCCAATAGCCGAAGTGGAACTGGCTGTAGCCCATGGGGTGGGCCTGGGCGATGCGCCAGGCCCAGCTTTCCTTGTAGGCCTGATCGGAGACGACCTGCTGATCGCCCGCATGCCGGTTCCCTTGATCGAACGGCTGATACCAGATGCCGAGCAGCCACAGTTTCATGATCGAACGGGCGCCTTGGGCGGTCTGGCTGCCCGGGTTCGCCAGCACCGCGGCGGCGATCTGGTCCGGCGTCTTGCCGGCGGCCTCGAGGCTGGCGTACTGCTCCAGCAGGTTGCTCAGCACTGCCGCACCCAGACCGTCCTGGGCGGTGGCGAAGAACAGCGGCGGCAGGTTGATCGGGTCGATGGAAGGGGCCAGCTTGCTCGACGCGAGGCCCGTGAGGGCCGAAGACAGCCCGATGAAGTTCTGCAGGTTCTGGTCGCTCATGGCATCACTCCTTGACGCTGGTGGACTGCGCGCGTTCAAGCAGGTAGGTGAAGTCCGCGAAGCTGGTGCGGGGCGATTGCGTCACCTTGGTGGTGGCGTTGTTGTGACACTCCATGCAGCTCGACGAGGCTTGCGGGGTGGTGCCCTGGATGTAGGTTTCCAGGGTGGTGTTGGCGAGGAAGTTGGGCGCCGGAGTACCCAAGGGATTGGTCGGCGACGGGCTCTGGCAGTTGTCCGCCGGGTCGGTCGGCCACTGGGTGCTCACCAGTTGGTAGTTGGCCCACACGGTGCCGGCCAGCGCGGACTGGAACTGCGCGTTGAGCTGCTGCGTGGCGGCGTCGATGGGAATCTCCCGCACGATCTGCGACGGCGTGCTCTTGACCGCGGGGTTCCACGGCCGTGGCGGCGGCTCGTTGACCGGGCGGTTATCGGCATGGGGGTCGTAGAACAGGTAAGGCCCCTTGCGCTCATTCACCGGCGTCGTCTTCTCCGGCACATTGCGCACATGCTCGAAGGTCGACCAGACCCACTGCGGCGCGTCGGCGGTCTTGTGCACGATGTGCAGCCCGATTAGCCCGACCTTGGCCGAGGTACAGGACTCGGGAATGATCGGCCCCTTGTCCGGGTCGCTGTTGCCCGGCGTGTAGACCAGGGCATCCACGGTATGGAAATCCTGCGGCTGGTCGTCGCCGTCCAGCAGCTTCCAGGAGGCCTTGATCATGATCGAACCGACCTGCTTCGCCTGGTTCGAACCGCAACTGAAGGCAACCTGGTTCTTGACGTTGGTGAAGAAGGCCTGCTGGCCCTCGATGCTGTACAGGCCGTTGTCGACGATGCCGTCGAACATCGACTGGTTCAGCACGATTTCATTGCGGGTGTACCGGCCGCTCTGGTCGACCAGCGGGCCGGTCTTGAACGGCTGGATCGTCTCGTCCAGCACATCCGGCACCTTGCCCATCTGTTGCAGCACGCGCCCACTCTTCAAGCCCTGGCAGGCGGCCGGCGGCGGGCTGGGCTGGTTCCAACCCGCTGGTTTCTGCCCGTTGGGCAGGAAGATCTGGTAGCTCTCCTTCCACGACTCCCACACCGTCGCCGCATCCGGCTTGCCGATCTGCGCCCCGGTGTCTGCTTGACCGTTGGCCAGGGCCGGCCAGTTGACGGCGACGAAGGTCTGCCAGGACAGCACATCGAAATCGTGCTGCAGGCTTTGCAGGCTGACCGGCGGGACCACTGTGACATCAAAGGGAATTTGCGGGGACAGCGGGGGAGTGGCGGCAACGACAGGCAACGCAAGAACTCCGGCGACGGTACCGCTCCAGTACGCCAGGCGACGCGGGTGGATTTTCATTGTTGTCTCCTCAGCAGATAGAGCGCCAGGAGACATGGGGCAGCCCTTCCTGGGCCTTGTACTTCAGCGCAGATCCCTGGCGCCAGAATTCAGACTAGTCCTGCCCCCGGAACTCCGGCCGGGGATTCCGACTAGTGGTCGAGCCGCAATCGGCCAGGGTCCGTTCCCGAATTGCAGTTGGCCTGTATTGGGCTCTTCGCGGATTTCCGGGGCAGGGAACACCGGATCGGGGAGATGGTGTGATTGGCCATGCCAGGCTCGAGAAGCAGAGATGCCACCGCCGAGGATGCGTCGCAGGCTCATCGATACGTCAGCAACTGAACAGGCACTTCAAGAACTTCGTCAGTGCGGGTTTCGCCTCTTGCCCCTGGCGGGTCGCGCAATGGAATTCGGAGCGATAGGACAAGCGCTCCGGTTGCAGCGCGCGCAGTTTGCCGGCGGCGACCCAGGCGGCGGCGTAGTGCGTGGGCAGGTAGCCGATGTAGGTGCCAGACAATACCAATGTTGCGATCGCCTCCATGGAGAAGGCCTTTACCGATCGGCTGAACCGCAGGTCGTGAGGGCGTCGGTTCTCTGCCATGTAGCCGCGATCCACGTAGTCCGCCGCACAGATTTCCTCGACGCCGAGCGTCGCATCGTCCCGGTTGAAGAGCGGGTGGTCAGCGCTGCAATACAGGTTCTGTTCTTCCTCGAACATCGGCTGGTAATACAAGCCGGAGAGTCGATGATGAAACGCCCCGATGGCGAGCTGCAGGCGTCCCTCCAGGACGGCCTGCTCCAGTTCGTCAGGGCGCATGATGTGCAGCTCGAGGCGCGTATTGGGGTGATCCTTCCTGTACCGCGCTATCGCCCTTGGAAGCGGCGCCTCCTGGCAGGTGATGAGGCTGTCGACCGTGCCTATTTGCAGAAAGTCAGGCAGGCCGCCGTGCAGGGCTGTCGTTCGCTGGCGGAAACGATTGATGTCGGTGAACAGTTCCTGGGCGGCCGCGTAGGTGGCCTGGCCTTCCTCCGTCAGCTGGAACCCGGCCTTGCCGCGGGTGCAGAGGGAGTAGCCGAGGCGAATTTCCAGGTCGCGCACCAGAACGCTCAGGCGTGGCAGGCTGGTGTTCAAGCGGACCTGGGCGGCGGTAAAGCCGCCCGCTTCGACGATGGAGCAGAAGATCCGCAACATCCGCAGGTCAATGTCAGTCAGATTGCCCAGCATAATTTCTGCTCATCGTTGTGGTTTGGCCCGCGCCAGGTCGCGCCAGGGTGACAGGATCAGCCAACCATCGCACCGCCGCCGTTCACGCCGAGGATCTGACCCGTCATGAAGCTGGCCTGGTCCGAGGCCAGGAACGCCACGACGTTGGCAATTTCATCGGCAGAGCCCAATCGCTGCAAAGGATAGCGCGCGGCCTCTGCGCGAATGTAGTCCTCACCCAATCGCTCGACCATGGGGGTCAGGGTGCCGCCAGGGGCGACGGAATTCACCCGCACCTGCCAGGGTGCCAACTCCCTTGCCAGCGACTTGCTGAAGGCAATGATGCCCCCCTTCGCTGCCGAGTAGTGGCAAAGATCGGCACAGCCAAGCTGGCCGAGATCCGACGCGATATTGATGATCGCACCGCTGCGCTGACGCTTCATCAGGACCGCGGCTCCCTTGGCGAACAGGAAGGCGCCATGCAGGTGGACGCGAATCATTCGGTCCCACTGCTCCAGGCTCAGCTCGGTGATCGGCGCTTCGAAGAGGATACCGGCGTTGTTGACCAGGACATCCAGGCGGCCCACGCCTTCGAACGCGTGGGCGGCCGTGCCAGGGTCGCAGACGTCGCCCAACGCCACGCGTACCTGGACTCCACGACCACGCAGCTCGTCGACGACCGCCTGCAGGTCCGCGCTGTCGGCCAGGTCATTCAGGATCGCGGTGTCACCGGGTTCCCCCAAGCGGAGTGAGACGGCCCTGCCGATGCCATTTGCAGCACCGGTTACAAGATAGGTTTTCATAAGTGATTCCCCAGTCAGAAAGGATGTTCGACGAGCCAGTCGGCGTAGCTGGCGAGGCCTTCGCTCAGGCTGTATCCGGGCTGGTAACCCAGCTGTTCGATCGCTGCGGTGATATCGAAACGTGCGTTGGCATCGAGAACGGGGATCGTGCCCGGGCCGATTTCGAACCGGGCCTGGGGGAACAGGTCGAGCACCCGCCGAGCAACGTCTCGATAGCTCTCCTGCTCGCCGGCGGTCACGTTGAACACGCGTTGCTTGAGGCGCGCGGCCGGTACTTGTGCGGCGAGAATGCAGGCTTGCGCGACATCGCTGACGTGTACGTACTGCAGGAGGTAATCACCGCCCTCGGCTTCGTAGAGGGCAACGCCATCGATGGCGTGGCGCAGCAGAGACTTCAGGTAGCACTGCATGAACTGCCCAGGTCCATAGATCCAGCCGGGACGCAGCGAGATCACCTCGATCCCGTACAACTCGCCGTACACCTTGCCGAGCTTCTCGGTGAAGACCTTGGTGCATCCATAGGGTGTGGTCGGCTCCAGGGCGGCGGACTCATCGATCACGCCGAGGTCCTGATTGTGCCCATAGGCGCATTCCGAGCTGAGGTTGACGATCCGGCCGATCCCGCTCAGGCGCGCGCATTCGAAGACATGGGTGGTGCCCAGTGCATTGGTGAGCACGGTCTGCAGCGGAATCCGGCGGGAGTCGACGGGGTGGGAGATCGCCGCGGTGTGGATGATCGCGGCTGGCTTGAATGCCTGGCAGGCCTGGAGCAGCGTTGCCAGGTCAGCGAGGTCTCCCTGCAGATAGTTGTAGCCTTCGTCGGCGATCGCGCTGCTGAGGCTTCGATCGAATCCCAGTACGGCATGACCCGCTGCCAGCAACTGACGGACCACTTCCTGGCCGAGGAAACCATTGGAGCCGGTTACCAGATAGTTCATCTACAGAATCCTCAGTAAGGGTGCATGGGCAGCTCGATGTTCCCGGCACGCCAGTGGGCGTGGACGGTCTCCGGGGTGCAGAACCACAGGTCTTCGTGGGAGCGCATCAGCTGGATCAGGCGCTCCAGCATCATCAGCCGCGACGGCCTGCCGATCACTTCAGGGTGCATGGTGAGCATGAAGTGGCTGCCGAACTCACGCATGCCGGCGAGCTCGGCCGCCCACATGCGGTAGACCTTGTCCGGCTCTTCGATCACGCCACCGACGGCGGGCTCGGCGGAGTAGGCGAACTGCTCGAAGTCATCGAGCAGCCAGCTGACGGGCAGTTCGAGCAGACTGTGTTCTGGCCCACCGACGAGGTAAGGACGGTCATCCCCCATCAGGCTGCTGTCGGAATGGAAGCCCAGTTCGATCAGCGACTGGAGCACATCCGGCGTGATTTCCCAGAGCGGGGCCCGGTAGTGGCAGACCTCACGGTCGATGGTCTGCTCCAGAATGGCCTTGCTGTCCTTCAGGATCTGCAGGTTCCGAACCGGGTCCATTTCATCCACGCGCTCGTGAAAGAACCCGTGGCAGCCGATCCCGTGTCCGGCTTTGGCGATGCTGCGCACGACCTCCGGATCGATTTGCGCGATACGGCCAGGGATGTAGAACTGGGCCCGGATGTCGTACCGCTCGAGCAGGTCGAGCAAGCGTGGTACGGCGACCCTCCGGCCGTATGCCCCCATGGACAGCAACGAGAGACGGCGACCGTTCAGGCTGGAGGATTCCCAGGCAGATTCCGCATCGAGGTCGAAGGAGAGGGTGGCGGCGAAGCGTTTGTTGTTTGGCCAGATGACCATTGGAGGACGTCCTCTTTATTGGCTGCGCGCGTGCCTGGCCGGTCGGCATCCGCCATCCCGGTCAGGCGTGCTGCTGATAGACGGGGCGGGCGGTCACCGCTTGGCGATGGACTCGGCGAGGATGCACATCAGCTCGAACATCATCGTGGCCCCCACCAGGGCGGTGGAGCCGCCCTGGTCAAACGGCGGGGATACTTCCACCACATCGGCGCCGACCAGATTCAGGCCTCGAAGGCCGCGGATCATTTGCTGGGCCTCGAGCGTGGTCATGCCGCCGATCTCAGGGGTGCCAGTGCCTGGCGCGAATGCCGGGTCCAGCACATCGACATCGAACGTGATGTAGGTCGGGCCATCACCCACGACCCGGCGCGCCTCGGCAAGGGTCGCTGCGACACCGATATCGGCGAACTCCTCCATGTGGATGACGCGAATCCCGCACTCCTCGGCGAACGCTTCATCGTCAGCCGAGTAGATGGAGCCGCGTATGCCGATCTGGACGGTGCGCTTCGGGTCCAGCAGGCCTTCCTCGATGGCGCGGCGGAAGGGCGTGCCATGGGTGTAGGGGTTGTCGCCAAAGTAGCGATCGTTGGTATCGGAGTGCGCGTCGAAATGCACCATTCCAATGGGGCGCTCGCGCGCCAGGGCCCGGAAGATGGGCAGGGTGACCAGATGATCACCCCCGACTGACAGGGGCACCGTGCCCGCTTCGTGGATCTGCCGGAAGAAGCCTTCGATGCGCTTCAGGGAATCGAGCAGGTCGATGGGGTTGACCGGCGCGTCGCCCAGGTCGCCGATTCGCACCAGGTCGTAGGGTGCGATGCGGCTGACGTGATGAACCTTGCGCATCAGGCTCGACATGTTGCGCACTTCGCGCGGCCCGTGCCGAGCCCCTGCGCGATTGGTCGTGCCGCCGTCCCAAGGGACGCCGACCAGGGCGAGTTGCACCTGGCTCGGGTCTTCGAAGATGGGGAGACGCATGAAGCTCGGGATGCCGGCGAAGCGGGGAACCAGGGCGGCGTCCAGCGGCTGGGGAAAGTCATTGTGCATACGATTACTCCATGCGTGCTCGTCAGGCGGCAGCGCGCATTCGGGTATTGAAAGTCCGATTAGCGGTACCCGGAGCTCTCGGCGGCACAAGGCGGCAGCCCTGCCGAGCAAGGCGCCTTCGCTGTTCCCATGTGCATTTATGGCACTTGTTGAGAGCTCCACGGGCCAGGACAGGATGGTGCGAGGCTCTGGGGGAATAAATCCTGCGATGCGCAACCTGACTTTCACCAAAGCGAAAGTGCACCGATGGGGCGGTCTTCACTTTTGCTTCCGAAGAAGCTGACTTTCGGAGCTCAGGATTTTTGCCTGGACGACAGGGCCGTACTTTTCATCGAGGCGCCTCCCGACTAAAAACAACAGCGAGACCGCACGACATGAAATTTCACGACCTCATCGGTTATGACCGGCACGGCACGATCAGGGAGCTCGACACGGGCTTGAACAAGGGCAAGCTCGGCACAAAGGACGTCGTTTTTTCCGCACTGGGCTTCAATGCCCCCGCATGGGTGGCGGCTTCATCCATGTCCATCCTGTATTCCATATCCGGCCAACAGGCACCGCTGGCGATTCTGATCGCGTTTTTCTTTCCGATGCTGGTCCTGGCCGTGTGCATGGTTTCCCTCACACGGCATGCCCCGTCGGCCGGCGGTATCTTCACCTTCTGCTCCCGCTTTCTGCACCCGAACTGCGGTGTCGTCCTGGGCTGGACCTACGCCATTGCGTGCATGGCGGTCACGCCGATGTGCGCGGTGATCGGCACGCAGTACATTCAGGCGCTGTTTCCGGCGCTGCAGGGCGAATGGCAGGCGAAGGTCATCAGCACGCTGCTGATCCTGACCTTCCTTGTCGTCTCATCCCGCGGGGTTGGCGTAACGGCGCGGGTTGCCGCCACCTTCCTGATCTTCGAGATCGCCGTCGTTGCCGGTCTGGGCTTGCTGGGAATCGCCAACCCGCAAACCACAGGGCTGTCGGTCGCGACCATGTACTCCCTGGAAAGCGCAGGCGGCCTGGCCGCGATCGGCCCGGGCGTGCTGTTCGGCGTCTGGATGCTGGCGAACTTCGACTCGGCCATCAATTACATCGAGGAAGCGCGCGTACCGGTGCGAACCGTCCAGCGTTCGCTCCTGATCGTCCTGAGCTCGGCCTTCCTCATTTACAGCCTTGCGGCCATTGGCTGGCAGTTCGCGGTACCGGTCGAGCAGCTTGCCGCGATCGTCGAGAACGGCAATGGCGGCCCCATCGCGGTAGTCGCCCAGACCTATTTGCCGCCGGCGATGGCCTGGATTGCCTTGTTCGTGGTCATCACATCGGCCTGTGCCGGACTGCAGATTTCCTCCAATTCGGCTGCGCGGACGCTCTACCGGATGAGCGAAGAAGGGCACCTGCCTTCCGTACTGCGAGTGGTCAATCGCTTCAAGGCGCCCTGGATCACCCTGGTGCTGGTGTCGGCGGTGGGGATCGTGCTGGTCTGGTGGAAGCCTGTCGGCAAGATCATCTGGTACTACGACGTCATCACCATCACGCTGGTGCTGTCCTACGTTTCCGCACTTGCCGCATTCATCGTGATGAGCTGGAAAAAACAGCAACCGCTGGTTGCGGCGGGGCTTTCGGCCTTGGCGCTCATGGCCATCCTGGTACTCGCCTACATCGGCTACATGGCCGGTGCGAGCCCGGTTTCGCCGGAGGACATCTACACGGCCTGGTACCTGGGTGCGTTCGCAATCATCAGCGGTGCCGCGATCGCAATACTGAGTCGTTGTTTCGGGCCCGGCAGGCTCTCGGGAAGCTCCCTGAAAGCCTCGTAATCGCCTGGGTTCTCGTCGTGCGAGAGGGGCGGGACGGACCGTTTCTTTCGCACGCCAACCCACAGGGCATGTCCCCGGTGAGGAGGGAACGGGGCGGTCATTCCCGGCGCCTGTCGTAGGGTGCCGGGCTGATCCGGCTGCACCTGAGCTTGCGCACGCGCGGCCTACAGCTAGGCCTTTCGCCCGGACCCGCCATCGCCTTTGGCCTGGCGGGCGCTGCGACGCAGTTCCTGTGGTGTGCGCCCAACGACTCGCACGAAGCTGCGCAGCATGTGGTCGGCATCGCCGAATCCGAAGCTCCTGGCGATCTCCTCGAAACTCTGATGCCCATCCTCGATCAGCGGCCTCGCCGCCTCGATACGAAGGCGCTCGATCGCTTTCGCCGGCGTTACCCCGATGGCTGTCGCGAACACGCGGCCAAACTGGCGCACGCTCATGTGCGCCACGTCTGCCAGGCGCTGAACGGACAGGTCATCACGCAGATGGTCGCGTGCATAGCTCAGCACCTTGCGGATGCGATCCGAGCCGGGGTCGAAGTCCAGCAGCGAAGAAAACTGATACTGACCGCCGGGGCGCCGATAGTAGACAACCAGCATGCGTGCAACGAAGCGCGCCACCTCCTTGCCCAGGTCCTGCTCGATCATGGCCAGGGCCATGTCGATGCCCGCCGACATGCCTGCAGAGGTCCAGACGTTCCCGTCTTCGGTCCAGATTCGATCGCCATCCACGCGCAGCGACGGATAGCGCGCCTGCAATTGCGGCGCGTAGTTCCAATGGGTGGTCGCGACACGACCGTCGAGCAACCCGCTCTCGGCCAGCACGAAGGCGCCGGTACAGACGCTGGCCGTGCGGCGCGAACGCAAGGACAGCTGCCGGATCGCAGCCGCCATCGGCGTCATCCAGTCACCGACGGGAGCGGTTGGCGCGCCGACGATGATGAGCGTGTCGAGGCGGTCGACATCCTGCAGTGCTTCGGTCGCGACCTGCAGTCCGTCCGAGGTGCTGATCAATCCGCCGTCAAGCGAAGCGACCGTGAATCGATAGCCCGAAGGACGGGCACGATTGGCGTTGGAGAAGGCTTCCAGCGGGCCACTCAGGTCCAGCAAGACGAAGCCCGGGTAGATCAGGAAGCAAACGTGATGCGGCATGAGCTGAATGCCAAGAGCCTGGCTGATGCGCCATTAGACGCCCCGCCTGTTTGCAGGGTCAACGGCTGTGCCCGCCCCACCCGAGGTGGCTGCGCGAGTCGGCCGAAATCCAGGGATAAACGTCCTTTTCGATCCGTCCTCGCGCCGTACCGTACACACGCCACCCCCACTTCGAGGACATGCGAAATGACCTTCAACAGAACCCATCCCCGCAAAATGATCCATGCCGCCTTGTTGGGCGCCATCCTGCTGGCATCCGGCGTCGGCTTCGCCGCCGAGAACCCCTACGCCGATCCGGCCAAGCCCGCGCTCCCAGCGTCGACCTTTCAATGGGACATGAGCCGAACCGCCCTGGTCGTGATCGACCCGCAGATCGACTTCATGAGCCCGAAGGGCGCAGGCTGGCCGGTCTTCGGCGAGAGCGTGACCGAGCAGCATCTGGTGCCGAACCTGGGCCGGCTTTTCACGGCCTTCAAGAAGGCCGGTGCGACCGTGGCCATCTCGCCGCACTACTACTATCCCCACGATCACAAGTGGGAGTACGAGGCACCGGCCGAGACCGTTCAGCACAAGCTTGGCCTCTTCGATCGCAAGGGCGCCCTGACGCTGGATGGCTTCCGCAACTCGGGCGCCGATTTCATGCCGGAGTTCAAGCCCGTCATCGAAGACGGCAAGACCATCGTCGCCTCGCCGCACAAGTTGTATGGCCCGCAAAGCAACGACCTGATGCTGCAGCTGCGCAAGCAGCGGATCGACAAGATCGTGCTTGCCGGCATGGCCTCGAACCTGTGCGTCGAATCGCACCTTCGCGAGTTCCTGGAGCGCGGGTTCGAGGTGGTCGTCGTGCGCGACGCAGTCGCCGGCCCGAAACTTCCCGACGGCGACGGATACGGCAGCGCACTGGTCAACTTCCGCTACATCGCCAACGACCTGGTGACCACCGACGAGGTCGTGGACAAGCTGGAAGGCCGCTGAACTTGGCTGGCCAATCGGCCGACCAGACACGGGAGCCCTGGTGGCTCCCGTGCTGGCTGACTGATGCGGAGTCACGCATGAGCGATAGAAAGAACTTCGGGCCTGCCAGCCCGGATCGGCGAGATTTTCTGCTGCTCGGCTTGAGTGCTGGGGCCCTGGCTGCCAGAACTGGCGGCGGCAATGCATGGCCGGTTCGGCCAAAGCCCAGCGATGTGCGTATTGTTGGGCCTCGCTGCGCTCGGCACCAACCTACGGGGTCCGAGGTGACCACGCCCCCTTATCACCCGGTCGTATTCACGCCGGCTGGAGCTGGACCTGCGGACATTGCAGCAACTCGTCAGTGACACATTGCTGATCCCGCCCCCGGGCGATCAGCCAGCGCTGGAAGGCGCGGCACTGGGCCTTGTGGAGGTTGTTCTGGTTCCAGCTCAGGTTGTAGGCCGCCGGCATTGGCAGGGCCGAGGCGTGGGCGATGACCAGCCGGCCGTCTTCCAGGTCCTTGCTGATCATCGAGTACTGCGCCAGCACCAGGCCCTGTCCGTCGATGGCCGCCTGGATGGCCATCGACGACAGCGAGTAGATCCGGCTATTGCTGACCGTCGCATCGTCGACAGCGTTTGCCGCGAACCATTCCTCCCAGGACGGCGGCGAGTCGAACTTGGGCCGCCAGTCGATGGTGATCAGCGGGTACTCGAGCAACGTGCGGGCGTCTTCCCTTGGCACTGCGGCGGCCAGCAGGGCAGGGCTGCAGGCGGGTATCACGCAGTCGCGGAAGAGTTCGAGGGTGTGCTGGTCATCGTGGATGCCTTCGCCGTAGCTGATGCGGAAGTCGACACCGTTGGCCTCGGCCTGGGAGGGCTCGGTATGGGTGCCGTCGAGGTAGACGCTCAGCTCCGGGTATTCCCGCTGCCACTCGGCAACCAACGGCGCGAGCCATTTCGACAGCAGCGAGGGCAGGGCGCTGACATAGAGGTTGTTGGCGTTCTTCGAGCGCTCCAGTTCCGCCGCCGCCGCCCGCAGCCGTTCGAAGGCCTGGCTGCAACCTTCATGGAAGCGCTGGCCCGCGGCGTTCAGGCGCAGGCGTTGGCCCTCCTTGACCGTCAGGCTGAGGCCAACCGCCTCTTCGAGGAGCTTCATCTGCTGGCTGACCGCTCCGGCGGAGATGCCCAGGCGTTTCGCCGCCTGGGAAATGCCGCCGCAGAGGCCGACAGCCTCGAATACTTCCAGTGCACGCAAGGGGGGAAGGTGGCTCATGACGGTTCCTGAAGCCCAAGGGACGACGATTTATCTTGTTTAGAAAATCTAAAACAATCAACAGAAAAGACCATCTATTCTTTTGAGTCCCCGGCTCCTACGCTCTGCCTCAAGAAGCCTCGCTTCGCATAACAACAAGAGGAGCTACGAGCCATGTTCTTGAGAAACGCCTGGTATGTCGCCGCCTGGGATACCGAAGTGAAGCAGGCCCTGCATGGGACCATCCTCCTTGGCGAATCCATCGTCCTGTATCGCAAGGCCGACGGTAGCGTCGTCGCCCTGGAAGACGCCTGCCCCCACCGCAAGCTGCCGCTGTCCATGGGGCGCCTGCAGGGTGACCTGGTGGAATGCGGCTACCACGGCCTGACCTTCGATTGCTCGGGCACCTGCGTGAAGGCCACCTGTGTGGCGCGGGTGCCGCAGGCCGCGAAGGTGCGCAGCTACCCGGTGGAGGAGCTCTATGGCCTGGTCTGGCTGTGGATGGGCGATCCGCTGCTGGCCGATCCGGCGAAGATCGTCGATATCCCGGAGTGGGATCACCCGGATTGGGGCCTCAATCGTGGAGACTCGATGACCGTCGAGTGCAACTACCTGTACATGACCGACAACCTGCTGGACCCCTCCCATGTTGCCTGGGTGCACCAGAGTACCTTCGGCACCTCGGCCTGCGAGTCGGAGCCGCTGCAGACCCGGGTGAGCGACGACGGCGTGGTGGTCTCGCGCTGGCTGTACGACATCGACGTGGCGCCGTTCTACACCCAGTACCTCAAGTTCGAGGGGCGCTGCGACCGCTTGCAGTACTACGAGGTACGCTATCCGTCCCACGCGATCATCAAGGGAGTGCACACCCCGGCCGGCACCGGTGGTGACCACGCGCCCGTCCACGAGAAGGCGTTCCTCATGGACTCGTACAACTTCATGACGCCGGTGGACGAGAACCGCACCCGTTACTACTGGTTCCAGCTGCGCAACTTCGACGCCGATGACGAGGCCGTGTCCCGACGGTTCGCCGTCGACGTGCGTCGCGCCTTCGAAGAGGACCGCGTGGTGCTCGCCGCCGTGCATGCGGGCATGAAGAACCGCCAGACGCCGAACATCGACCTGGCCATCGACTCCGGTCCGCTGCGCTTCCGCCGTGGCATGGAGCGGCTGATCCGCGAAGAGCAGGAAGCCGCGGCCGGCATGCGCGGCACCAGCGAGGTCGAGGCCCATGCTTGAGCCAATCCCCGTCGCGAAGGGCTTCGCGCGCTTCCAGGTGACAGGGAAGGTGCGGGAAAGCGCGTCGATCACCTCCTTCGTGCTCAAGCCCGCCGTGAATGGCGGGCCCGTGAAGTTCCGCCCGGGGCAGTTCATCGTGCTGCGCATTCCCGGCAGCGAAGGCCCACAGGTGCTGCGTGCCTACAGCCTGTCCGGCGACCCGGACGACCAGACGCAGGTGCGCATCTCGGTGAAGCACGAGTTGCCCCCTGCGCATCTGCCCGATGTCCCGGCGGGTGTCGGTTCGAGCTTCCTGCACGAGGCGGTGGAGATCGGCGAAGAGCTGGATATCGCCGGCCCGTCGGGAGACTTCGTCCTCGACGAGGACAGCGAGCGGCCGGTGCTGCTGTTCAGTGGCGGGGTCGGGCTGACGCCCATGGTGAGCATGCTGCACCGGCTGGCCACCCGTTCGACGCGCCCGGTGTATTTCATCCACGCCTGCGAGAACGGCGCCGTCCACGCCCTGCGCGAGGAGGTGCTGGCGCTGGCGGCCCGGCGCAGCGGAATCGCCGTGCACTTCTGCTATCGCGCGCCGACAGCGGAGGACCTGGAGCACGGTCATCACCACAGCAGCGGGCTGGTCAGCAGGGACACCCTGCAGGGGTTGCTGCCGCTGGATGACTACGACGTCTACCTGTGCGGGCCGCGCCCGTTCATGCAGGCGAACTGGCGCCTGCTGCGCGGCCTGGGCATCGACAAGGCGCGGATTCGCTACGAGTTCTTCGGCCCGGCGACGATTCTCGACGAGGACGAGACGCCCGCCATTCCCGCCACGCCGACGCCGGCCAGTCCGGCTCCCGTGGCCGACACGGCACTGACGGTGCGCTTCGAGCCTTCCGGCCAGGCCGTCGCCTGGGACCCGGCCTGCCCGTCGCTGCTCGATTGCGCCGAGCAGGCGGGACTCAAGCCGGCATTCAGCTGCCGCGCCGGATTGTGCAACGCCTGCCTGACGCCCCTTCTGAGCGGCAGCGTCGAGTACGCCGAAGCCCCCCTGGTGGAGCCCGAAGCGGGCCGGGTGCTGCTGTGCTGCGCGCGGCCGACCTCGCCGGTGGTGCTGGCGCTGGACAACTGATGGCGGCTGCGGCTGCCGAACATCGACCGAGTACCGATGGAGTGCCTATCGAACCGACACCCGAGCTGTGATCCGCCTTGCCTTGCATGCCCCTTACGACCCTCTGTGGTTTCGCATCGGAGAATACAAAGATGAAAAACAAGAAAATCGAATTCGCCGTCTGCTCGTTGTTGATGCTGTTCGCCAGCTGCTCGCTGAATGCCCAGGCCAAGGACCTGGAGACTATCCAGATCGCCACGGAGGGGGTGTACGAACCCTGGAACCGCACCTTGCCGGACGGCAGCTTCGATGGCTTCGAGCCGGAGATGGCCAAGGTGCTCTGCGAGCGCATGCAGGTTCGCTGCAAGATCGTCGCCCAGGATTGGGACGGACTGATCCCGGGCCTGCGCGCCGGCAAGTTCGACGTGGTGATGGATGCCCTGGCGATCAGCGAGGAGCGCCGCAAGGTCATCGATTTCTCCCGCCCCTACACCAAGGCGCCCGCCACCTTCATCGCCCTGCAGTCCAGCGGCGTCGACCTCGGCCGCGGCACCCTGCACCTGCGCGGAAAGCCCGAACTGGACACCCCGGCCGTCGACGACCTGCGCAACCGGCTGAAGGGAAAGCTGATCGGCATCGTCTCCGGCACCGTGTACAGCAAGTTCATCCATGAGCAGTTCGGCGAGGTGGCGACCATCCGCGAATACAAGACCCCGCCGGAACCGCTGATGGACCTGAAGAATGGCCGCGTGGATGTGGTGTTCGAGGACCTCGGTTTCCTCGCCGGGGAAATGCAGCGGGCCTCGGACAGCGGCCTGGTGCTGGTCGGCCCGGCGATCAACGGACCGATCTGGGGTGAAGGCGAAGCCTTCGGCATCCGCAAGGATGAGCCCGAGCTCAAGGCCAGGCTGGACGCGGCGATCGCCTCGCTGATCGCCGACGGGACGATCAGCGAGCTGAGCCGCAAATGGTTCAAGCACGACTTCACGCCACCCAGCCAGTGACCGGGTGATCCGCCGGGGGGGGGGGGGGGGGGGGGGGGGGGGGGGGGGGGG